>JBIKLM010000325.1:0-5164 GCA_044359835.1 Planctomycetota bacterium | reverse complement strand
CGCGAGGCGGCCGGCCTGAGCCAGGGGGTGGGGTAGGCGGGACTCGAACCCGCACGCCCGTGAAGGCTTCGGATTTTAAGTCCGATGCGTCTACCGATTTCGCCACTACCCCCAAGGGGTCCCGGGGAGCCGTGCGGGGCTCGGCGGCGCGCCCGAAGGGCTGCTCGCGAGGGATCCCGGTGCAGGCTGCGGCTCCCGAGGTCCGGGAGCTTGGAGGCGGCACCCGGATTTGAACCGGGGGTGACGGATTTGCAATCCGTTGCCTTACCACTTGGCTATGCCGCCCTGGGGCTCCAAGGCCCTGGAGCGGAGCATAGCCGCGCCGCTGGCCTGGTCAACATGCCGGCGCCTTCCGGGAACTTGGAGCTGCGGGGGGGGCCGGCCTTTACAGCTCCCCTGGACCCCCCGAGACTGCCCGGATGCCGGGAATTCGACGCTTGTGGGGGCCCCCGAGGCCCGGTCGGGGTCGGAGCTGGACCCCGGCGTTCGCCGCCCTGGCCCCGGCGGCCGCGCTGTTGGCCGCCTGCGCACCCGAGCCGCCGGAGCCGGCGCGGGACCTGCTCGTGATCTCGATCGACACCCTGCGGGCGGATGTGCTGGGCCTCTACGGCGGGCAGCGGGGCGCCAGCCCGCGCATCGACGCCTGGGGCCTAGGGGCGGGGCTGTTCCTCGACGCCTACACCCATTCGCCCAAGACCGCGCCGTCCCACATGAGCCTGTTCACCGGGCTGCTGCCCCACGAGCACGGCGTCAGCAACCTCGATTCCCGGGGAGCGCCGCAGCTCGACCCCGGCCAGCCCCTCTTGGCCGAGCTGCTCGCCGGTCAGGGCTTCCGGACGGCGGCGGTGACCGGCGGCGGCAACGTGCGGGCCCAGCTCGGCTTCGATCGCGGCTTCGAGAACTACCACGACCATGGGGATGGCTTCGAGGAGGCGCTGGTCAGATCGGCCCAATGGCTGCAGCGCGAGCGGGCCGAGGGCGCGCGCTGGTTCCACTTCTTGCACACCTATCAGGTCCACGATCCCTACATCCAGGGCGCGGGCCATCTGACGCGCTTTGCCGACCCGAGTTATGCGGGGCGCATCCTCGGCGATCCCGAGGCGCTCGTACGCGCGATCCAGGGCGGCGAGGACCTTGCGCCCAAAGCCACCGGGCCCGCCAAGCTGACCGGGAACTTTTGGCGCCGCGCCGACGAGCGCGATCCGCGGGATCAGCGTCACCTGTTCGATCTGTACCTAGCCGGAGTGGCGCAGATGGACGATCTGCTGGGCCGCTGGCTCAAGCGCCTCGGCGACCGCGGCGTCCTCGAGCGGGCGCTGGTGGTGCTGACCTCGGATCATGGCGAAGAATTCGCCGAGCACGGCGGGCTGCGCCATGACAAGCTCTACAGCGAGGTCGCCCATGTGCCCCTGGTCGTGCGCCACCCGGACGGGGCCGGGGCCGGAAAGCGGTTCGCCGGCCTGGTGGGGCATCGGGATTTCCTGCCCAGCGTGCTCGAGCTGCTGGGCCTCTCGGCGCTGCTGCCGGCCGGGGCCGAAGGCCGCAGCTGGGCCCCGGCGCTGCTGGGCCTAGAGCCGTTGCCCGCCGGCGGCGCGGTCTGGTCCATGCACCAATCGGATCGGGACGGGCCGCTCGACTCGCTGTTCGTCCGCACGCCGGCGCTGGCCTGGTTCCAGAGTCCCGCGGGTTTCGAGGTCTACGACCGCAGTGCGGATCCGGGCGAGCTGCGGCCGCTCGCAGCGGGCGAACCTGTACACCAGGCTCTGCAGCGCGAGGCCGCCGAAACCTTCCTCACTTTCCAGCGCCGCGCCCTGGCGGCGCCGGGTCAGCGCCAGTTGCTCGATGCGGACGCGCGCGCCGAGCTGCAGGCCCTTGGCTATCTGGACCCGGACGAATGAGGGCCTTGCGCTCGGGATGGGTGTTGCCCTTGGCCTGGGCCGGGGCTGGGCTCCTGCCGGGCGCGGCCGGCTGGGCCGATGCGCGCGTGCTGCTCGGTCATGCGGCCTTGACCGCGGCGCCCTTGGGGGCGTGGCTGGGCTATCGGGCGCTGTCGATCCCCGGGCCCCGCGTCGGTCCAGGCCTGCGGCGCGCTTTCGCGCTGGCGGCTCTGGCCCTGGCGGGCCTCGCCGTGGCGTGCTGCGTCGCTCACTTCGGGGGCCCGCGGGGCGGGCTAGCCCCCCGGCTGTGGGCGGGCGCGCTCGCCTGCGGCGGTTGGCTTGCGGGCGGCCTGGCCCTCGGGATCTTCGCGGGGGCCCGCGTGCGTCGCAGCGGGCAGAGCGAGGAAGCCACCCCGTGGCGCCTGTGCGCCGCCCTTTGGCTGATCGGCCTGGGGTTCCAAGCCCTGCCCGACCGCGCGGGCCTGGGCGGGGAGGCCTGGGCGCGGCGCTCGCCCGAGATCGCCGCGCGGGCCTTCGCCCTGGCTCCCTGGACGATCGCGCTCGAGGCGGCCGGGGTCGACTGGATGCGCCACCCCGCCGCCTACACGGCCGCGGGAACCGACTGGATCTCGGGGGTGCGCCGGGGTCCCGCGCCGCTGCCCGCCGCCGCCCTCAGCGCCGCCTCCGGCGCGGGCCTGCTCGTTCTGGCCTGCCTGTGGGTCCTGGCGAAGGCGCGCTCCCCGCTGAAGGAATGGCCCAGGGGCCCCGAGCTCGGCGGATCGGCAGGGCCCGGCCCTGGCTAGGATGGGCGCCGCCCGGATCCTCCGTCGCCCTGCGCTCCATGCCGCTCCGCAAGTACTTCTGCACGTTCCCCCAGGAGCTGATCCGCGAGCCGATCATCAGCCACACCTTGCACGCAGAGTTCGGGGTCGTTCCGAACATCCGCGCCGCTTCGATCACCGATCAGATGGCGTTGGTGGCGGTCGAGATCGAAGGCGAGCAGACCAAGATCGATGCGGCCGTGGCCTACCTGCGCGGCCGCGGCGTCCAGGTCGAAGAGATCAAGGAAGGCGGCGGTTACCGCCTTTGACAGGCTCAGCGGAATTCGACTCGTGCTGCGCCCGCGCCGTGAATTGAGCCCGCCCGGCGGCGTTTTTTGGACCGCGATCGGGTTGCCGCGCGGGCTGGGATGCGCGCGGCGCCTGGAGGCTTTCGAAGCCTCCGATCTCGATCGCAAGTCCGTTGAGCGGCCCTGCGGGGGGGACGGGGAGGTCGCGGGCGAGGCCGGCGCCTGTGTTTGCTTGCCCCGCTCCCAGTCCGCGGGGCGCCCGAACGGCGCTGGCCGCTGGGCGGTCGCCTGGCTGGGCCTGCTGCTGGTCGGCTGCAGTTCGAACGCACCGAGCGCCGAGCCGGTGGAGAGCGCGCCGCGCCCGCGGCTCGGCGCCGTGGTCGCGGAGCAGCCCCTGGCGGTCGCGGCGGGCCTCGAAATCCTGTCGGCCGGCGGCAATGCCGTAGATGCGGCCGTGGCCGCAGCCTTGGCCCTGGCGGTGGTCTATCCCCAGGCGGGCAATCTGGGCGGTGGCGGCTTCGCGCTGGTGGTGCTCGAGGCGGATCCGAAGCGGGCCCATTGCCTCGATTTCCGCGAGACCGCCCCGGCCGGGCTCGCAGAGAAGGATTTCGCCGATTCCCAGGGGCGCCTGGTACCGGGCCGCTCCTTGGATTCGCACCTCGCTGTCGGCGTGCCCGGCTCGCCAGCGGGGCTCGAGGCCCTGCAAGCGCGCTTCGGACGCCTGCCGCTGAGCAGCGTGGTGCAACCGGCCCTGCGGCTGGCCCGTGAAGGCTTCCCGGTGGATGCATTCCTGGCCCGCGATCTGTCCCGGCCGGAACTGGCCGCACGCCTCGAACGCAACGCCGCTGCGCGTTCGCTGTTTTTCCCGGGGGGCGCGGCCCTGGCGGTCGGGCAGCAGCTCAAGCAGCCCGAGCTGGCGCGCACCCTGGAGCGTTTCGCCGAAGGTGGCGCCCAGGCCTTCTACACGGGCCCCGTGGCCGAGGCCCTGGCCGCCGAGATGCGCCGGGGTCGCGGCAAGCTCGGACTCTCGGATCTGGCCAGCTATCAGCCGACCTGGCGCGAGCCCCTCGAGGGGCGCTTCCGGGGCCGGCGCATCCTCACGGTGCCCCCGCCCAGCTCCGGGGGGCTTTTGTTGCTGCAGGCCCTGGAGATCCTGGAGGGCCTGCCGCTCGAAGCCGAGCGGCGTGCCAACCGCGCCGTCGATGGCGCCGAGGAGGGGGCCGCCGTCGGCCTGACCCCCCGGGTCCTGCACTGGTGGATCGAGATCCTGAGGCGCGGCTTCGCCGATCGGGCGCAGCACCTGGGCGATCCTCAGTTCCACTCGGTGCCGACCCGCGAGCTGCTCGATCCCAGCTGGATCGCGGCGCGCCGCACCTCGATCAGCGAACGGGCCCAGCCCGGCATCGGCCCCTGGGCCCCGCCGGGTTCCGAAGGCGACGAGACCACGCACCTGTGCGTGGTCGATGGCGAGGGCAACGCCGTCAGCTTGACCACCTCGCTCAACACCAGCTTCGGCAGCGGCATCCTGGTGCCCGGCGCCGGTTTCCTGCTCAACAACCACATCGACGATTTCGCCCTGGGCGACGGCGCGCCCAACGCCTACGGATTGGTGGGATCGCACGCCAATCGCCTCCAGGCCGGCAAACGCCCGCTGTCTTCGATGGCGCCAACCCTGGTGTTGCGCGAGGACGGCGGCCTGGAGCTGGTGCTCGGCAGCCCGGGAGGCCCGCGCATCGTCAGCGCCCTGTTCCAGGTGCTGGCGCGCCACCTGGTCCACGGCGAAGCCCTGGAGTTCGCGGTGCGCGCGCCGCGCCTGCACCAGCAATGGAACCCGAGCAGCACGCTGGTGGAGCCGGGCTGGCCCACGGAGACGTTGCAGTCCCTGATCGAGCGCGGGCACGAACTCGTGCGCAGCGAAGAAACCTTCGCTTCCGTGCAGGCCATCCAGGTGCTTCCGGGCGGCGGGGTGATCGCAGTCAGCGATCCGCGCCGCGGTGGAGTCGGCGGCCTGACCGATCGGCCCCTGCCGGCGCCGGCCTCCCCGGGCGCGCGCGCCAACTTCTACTAATCCGGGTCGCGGCCCTCGGCGCCAGCGGCGCGCGCCGGGGCCGCCGGGCTTCAAAGACCTCTGAAGTCGGCGCGCAGCGACGATCCCAGCCTCTGCGGCCGCCGGATGGCGGCCCAAAGGCATGCTGACAGGCTGATCTGACTGCTCGGG
>JBIKLM010000324.1:0-5186 GCA_044359835.1 Planctomycetota bacterium | reverse complement strand
GCCGGCCCTGCGTGGGCTCGGGCTGACGTTCATGATCACCGGCCTGATGGCCATCGCCTTCCAGATCTTCGGGGGCATCCAACTCTGACCCAGGGTTGATCTGCGCCGCGCGCGGATCCTCCTTCCCGACTCTCCCATGGACACGAATACGATCCTGCTCGGGGTGGGCATGTTCACCCTGGTGGTCCTTGCGCTGGTGATCGTGCTCTTGCTCGCCAAGAGCAAGCTGGTCAGCACCGGCAAGGTCAAGATCATCGTCAACAACGACGAGTCCCATCCCCTGGAGGTGCGCCAGGGAGCCTCGCTCCTCTCGACCCTGGCCAACGAGAAGCTGTTCGTGCCCTCGGCCTGCGGTGGGGGCGGTACCTGCGCCCAGTGCCGGGTGGTGATCAAGGAGGGCGGCGGCTCGCTGCTGCCGACGGAGGAAGGTCACATCTCCAAAGCCCAGGCCAAGGAGGGTTGCCGCCTGGCTTGCCAGGTCAAGGTCAAGGGGGACATGCGCATCCAAGTCCCCGACTCGGTCTTCTCGGCGAAGAAGTGGGAATGCACGGTGGTGTCGAACAAGAACGTCGCCACCTTCATCAAGGAATTCGTCGTGCGCCTGCCCAAGGGCGAAAAAATCGACTTCCGCAACGGCGAGTACATCCAGATCGAGATCCCGCAGTTCAAGACGGACTACAAGAGCTTCGACATCCAGAAGGAGTACCACGAGGACTGGGACAAGTACAACATCTGGCGTTACCAGGCTTGGAATGAGGAGCCGATCGAGCGCGCCTATTCGATGGCCAATTATCCGGCCGAGGGCGACGACTTGATCATGCTCAACGTGCGCATCGCGACGCCCCCTCCCAAGGCTCCCGAGGGCACACCCGGCGGCAAGGCCTCCTCCTACATCTTCGCCGCCAAGCCCGGGGACAAGGTGGTCATCTCCGGACCCTTCGGCGACTTCCACCTGAAGCCGACCCAACGCGAGTGCGTGTTCATCGGCGGCGGCGCCGGCATGGCGCCTCTGCGCAGCCACATCATGCACATGTTCCACACCCAGAAGACCGACCGCAAGGTCAGCTTCTGGTACGGCGCGCGCAGCAAGCGCGAGATGTTCTACGCCGAGGACTTCGACGCCCTGCAGCGCGAGTTC
This sequence comes from Planctomycetota bacterium, assembly GCA_044359835.1. Taxonomy (GTDB): domain Bacteria; phylum Planctomycetota; class UBA1135; order UBA1135; genus JBIKLM01. Next base: position 4,048 of record JBIKLM010000324.1, on the reverse strand, counting down.
CCGAACTTCAAGTGGCACGTGGCCCTGTCGGAGCCCAAGCCGGAGGACGAGTGGAAGGGCTACACCGGCTTCATCCACAACGTGGTGCTCAAGGAGTACCTGTCCAAGCACCCGGCTCCCGAGGACATCGAGTACTACCTGTGCGGTCCGCCGATGATGAACTCGGCGGTGCTCAAGATGCTCGATGACCTCGGTGTGGACCCCGAGATGATCGACCTCGACGACTTCGGCGGTTGACCGGCTGAGGCGCCCGGCGGCTAGGGGCAGCGCCCCTGCCGCCGGGGCGCCCGCACCGGCCGCTGGGCGACTGCCAAGCCCCGCGGCCAGTTCCAGAGAGCGCGCTTCGAGTCGAGGCCGATCTACCTTTTTGGCTCCTCGAAGCCCTTCGGGCCAAGCGCTGGGGGCGAGCCGCAGGACCTGCGACTGTCGGGTCGGCAGCGGGCTTCCCACAAATGGCCGCGACGACGCCGAACAGGTCTCCACAGCCTCGAATAGACGCCTGCCAAAGGCGCTCTGCGTCGCCTAGGCTTGGCCGAGCGCACTCCATCCCATGCACGCCTCGACCCCGGCCCGTCCGCTTCGATCCGCCGCCTCCGCCCCAGGGCCGCTTGGGCTGCCGAGGCCGAACTTGTACCGCAGCATCCTGTTCGGGGTCCTCGCGCTGCTCTGCGCCTGTACAGGCGACGCCCAACGCCCGCTGGAGCTGCGCGGGCAAGCGCTGGGCACCGTTTGGTACGCGCTGATCTCCAAGCTGCCCGCCGGGGTAGAGGCGACCGAGGTGCGCACGGCGATCGAGACGGCCCTGGCCGAGATGGATCGGCTGGCCAGCGATTGGAGGGCGGATTCGGAGCTTTCGGAGCTGAATGCCTGGTTGGCCAGCGAGCCGGTCGGATCGCGGCGCGGCGTGAGTCCGGAGCTCTGCCGCCTGCTCGACCTGTCCGAACGGGTGAACCGGGCGACCCTGGGGGCCTTCGATCCGACCGTGGGGGAACTGGTGGGAGCCCTAGGTTTCGGGGCCCGGGCGCGCGCCACCCCCCTCGGGCCCGGACCCGAAATGGACCAGATCCGGTCCCGCTTGGGTTGGGATCGCCTCGGATTCGACGCCAGCGGCTGCAGCTTGAGCCCCAGCGCTGGCGCGGCGCATGCCGTGGACCTCTCAGGCATCGCCAAGGGGGGCGGCGTCGACTGGGCGGCGCGAGAGCTGCGCGGACTGGGGATCCAGGACTTCCTGATCGAGGTCGGCGGCGAGTTGGTTCTATCCGGCATGAGCCCGCGCGGCGACGTCTGGCTGCAAGGGGTCGACCGGCCCACCGCGGGCCCGGACGAGCCGCGCACCCCGGCGCTGCGCTTCATGTCCACGGACGTCGCCGTGGCCACCTCCGGGGACTATCGGCAGTGGGCCGAGGTGGACGGGCAACGCATCAGCCACGTGATCGACCCGAGGATCGGCAGCTCTGCGGCAAGCCGGGTGGCTTCGATCACGGTCCTGGCCAGCGACTGCGCGACCGCCGATGCCTATGCCACGGGCCTGATGGTGCTGGGTGTCCGCGAAGGGCAGCTGGCGCTCCGCGACCTGCCCGGGATCGAGGCCCTGTTCCTCGAATACGCGGCCGGGGGCGGCTTGAAGATGAGCTGCTCGCCGGGCTTTCCGCCGATCGAACTGGCGCCCGGATTCGAAACCGAGCTGCGCGGGGCCCTGCCAGGTCAGGTGAGCAGCAAGCCGCTGCGCTGACAGGCTGAGAGAAAATCGACTCGGGCTGCGCCCGAGCCGCAAGACCAGCCTGTCAGCATGCCTTTGGGCCGCCATCCGGCGGCCGCAGAGGCTGGGATCGTCGCTGCGCGCCGATGCCAGCCTCTGATCCCGCGGCCCTGCTGCGCAGCTCTCAACGCTGCAGCGAGAAGCTCTTCACGTCGCGCAAGCGCAGCCAGCGATCCTGCTTGCCCTGGGGCGGCCGCAGGCTGAACCATTCGCCGCGCACCGCGCCCACGGTCATGCCGGGCTCCAGCTGGATGTCGCCGCCTTCCTGGAGCTGCAGCCAGGTCGGTCGGTCGCCGGGCCGCAGGGGCTGATCGCCGGGCCGCGAGGCGAAGCGGCAGGCGCCCACGCCGAGCAGCACGAGGCCCAGGATCAGCAGCAGGCGCGCGCGGCCGCCGGGCGCCGCGGAAGGCGCTGGGATCGCTTTGGCCGGGTTGGGGCGCGGCTCCGCAAAGGGTTGGTCCTCCGCGGGGGCCGGATCGTGGGGGGACGCGGGCAGGTCTTGGGGGCTCATCGGGGGGTCGTCGTGGGGGTCAACAGGGCTTGCCAGGCGGCCAGGTCGAGCGGCAGCGGGGCGCCGCTCTTGCTGGGGTCGTAGCGCAGGGTTTCGAGCCGCAGGGAGCGGGCCGCTTCGGCCGCCAGGAAGGACTCGCCGCCGGGCATCGCCAGCACCTCGAGCAGGTCGAACTGCAGGCCGGCTTGGGCTTCGGACAGGGCCCGCTGGCCCTCGGCCAGGGCCAGGCTGAAGGCCCCATCGGCGGCCGCGGCGCGCGCGGCGATCTGCTCGCGAGAATCGGCCAGGAAAGCGGCGATCTCGAGCGCGGCGGCCGCGCGGCGTTCGGCCAGGCGCTTGCCCCAGCGGCTCGCGGATTCGGCCACCCCGCGCTTGGTCACACGCTGGGCTTCCTCGAGTTCTTTCTTGGCGGAATCGACCGAAAGCTGGGCTTCCGCGCGGCGTTTGGCCTGGAAGTCGAGGCGCTTCTCCTGCAGTTTCTGCTCGAATTCCTTCGAGAAGGTCACCTGGCTGATCAGCACGTCGATGGGCTCGCTGAACAGCGGCGCGAGGGCGCTGCGGAGCGGTTCCAGGGCGGCCGCCGCGACCTGCTGGCGCGCCGAGGTCTCGAACCATTGTTCGGACTCGAGCGTCGCCAGGGCGCTGCGCAGCACGTCCTCGACGGTCGCGCGCACCCGCTCCTGGAGCGAGTCCCCGAGGCCGGCCGCGAGGATGCGATGGAACTGCCCTGGCGACACGCGATAGACCACGGCCACGTCCAGGGACGCCGGGTTGTCGTCGCGGGTGCGCAGGTCCAGCTTGCCGGGTTCGCCCAGGCCGAAGCGCACCCAGCGCGGCGCATCCGGCGCCAGGGACCAGGAGTCGATCCCCGGGCGGTTCCAATACAGCCCCGGCCCGAAGTCCTGGGCCGCGATGCCGCCGCCCAGGTTCGAGCGGCGCACCGCCACGTGGCCCGGCGGCACCTCGAAGAGCAGCTGGCCCATGGCCAGCCACAGGGCGCCGCCGAGCAGGGCGATGAAGGCCAGTTCGCGGCCCAGGCCGCGCAGGCGCCTGAGGCCGGCGACCAGGGCGCGCAGGGCGGTTCTGGCGCGGCGCGCCAGGACGCCCAGGGCGCGCCCGAGACCGGCATGCAGGCGCGAGAACAGGCGCGAGAGGAATCCTGCGGCACGCAGGGCCTCGGCTTCGAGCAGATCGAGCATGGGCGGGGGGGGAAGAGCGCGCTTCAGCGGGCGGGGGCAGCGGGCTCGGGCTCGAGCCGCAGGGGAACTTTGGCCAGCGCCGCGATCAGGGCTTGGCGCACATGGATCGGGCCGTGGGCGGCCAGGGCCGCGACCTGGGCTTCCAGGGAGCGGCGCGCTTCGGCGCGCGCCGCTTGGGCGGCCCCGGCTTCGGCCAGCAACTGGGCCTTCTTGGTCCGCGCTTCGCCCTCGCGCTGCAGGGCGGCCACCTCGGCGGCCGAGCGCTCCCTGACCAGCTCGGTCTCGGCGCTGAGGCGCTGGCGCACCAGATTGCTCTCGAGTTCACCGAGGCTGCGCTCGCCCTCGCGCTCCGCCGCCGCCAGGGCCTGGGGGCGCGCCGCATCGGCGGTCTCGAGCTCCTGGGCCAGGCGCAGCGCTTCCTGCTCGAGCAGCTTGCGGTCGGCGATCGCCTTCTCGTATTGCCGATCGAACTGCGGCTTGGCGGTCAGGATCTGCGTCACGCGCAGACCCTCGGGCGCCAGCAGCTTGCAGAGCCGCTCGATGCTGGCGCGCTTGGCCGCATCCAGGCGCTCGGGATCG
>JBIKLM010000323.1:0-5203 GCA_044359835.1 Planctomycetota bacterium | reverse complement strand
GAGCGGGAAGCCGGGGCCGCTGAGCCGCAGGCCCGAGAGCACCTCCGAATCGCCCTGGGCGGCGCCCGCCGGGGCCGGCGGCGCGGCGGGTTTCGTGCAGGCGCCGAGCAGGCCGGCCGCCAGCAGCAACGCGAGGCAGGCGCGGACGAACAAGGGGAGCGAGCGGGGGAGCGCGGGCGGCATCGGGCAGCAGTGTGGCCGATCGGCCGCGCCGCTTTGGCGGCCTCCTTTCCGGGGCCGCGCCGACCGGCTCGCGGGATCGAGCGTTAGGCCCGGCGAAGGGGCTCAGACATGGGCAGGCGCCCGGCCCGCGCTTCGCCCGCGCTTGCCCCGCCGCGCCGGCGCGGACCGATGCACGCGCGGGAGCCTCGGTGCGTTCCCTGGGTCACGGTCGAATGCCGCGGGGCGGGCGCCGCCCGCGGGCCTATAGGCTGTGGCACCCCCGCCGCTGCCCTTGGTTTCCTCGCCCGCATCCAGCCGCCGCCTGGCCTGGCCGCTCTTGGCCCTGGCCCTGCTGGGCGCCGCCTTCGGGGCCCTGATGGTCGGCAGCACCGAGCTGTGGAGCCCCGCCGACTGCCTCTCCGGCCTGTGGGGCGCCTTGGGCGGCGAGCCGGGCCTGGACCAGGCGCGTCAGCGCATCTTCGACCTGCGCCTGGCCCGCGCCCTGACCGGCCTGGGGGTGGGCGCGGCCCTGGCGCTCTCGGGGGCCCTGATGCAGGGCGTGTTCCGCAACGACCTGGCCTCGCCGTCGGTGCTCGGGGTTTCCAGCGGGGCTTCGGTCGGCGCCTCGCTGGTGCTGATGGCGCTTTCGAGCGGCGGCGGCGCGCGGGCGCTGCTCGGAGCGGGCGGATCGCCGCTGCTGGTCACCGCTGGCGCCCTGCTGGGCGCCCTGGTGGCCATGCTGCTGGTGGCTTCGGTCGCCACCCGCGCGGGGCGCATCTCGGTGCCGACCCTGCTGCTGCTCGGCATCGCGCTCAACGCCACCCTGGGTGGGTTCCAGACCCTGCTGCATTCCCTGGCCCTGGCGGATTTCGAGGTGGCGCGGGCCCTGATGGTGTGGGGCTTCGGGACCCTCGATGACCGCCTGCCGGCCCAGCTGTGGCTGCTGTTCGCCGCGCTGCTCCTCTGCAGCGCAGCGATCCCGTTCGTGGCCAAGGAGCTCGACCTGTTCGAATCCGGCGAGGAGGACGCCGCCCACCTGGGGGTCGACATCCGCACGATCCGGATCCTGTCCCTGGGAGCCGCCTGTCTGGCTGCGGCCGCCGCCGTGGCGGTCGCCTGGCAGATCGGTTTCGTCGGGCTGGTGGTCCCGCACCTGGCGCGGCTCGTGTTCGGGCGCTCCTACCGGCGCTTGCTGCCGGCCTGCCTGCTGGGCGGCCCGGCCCTGCTGCTCGGCATCGACACGCTGCAGCGGCTGCTGTTGCCCAAGCTGGCGCTCGGTCCGGGCGTCTTGATGTCCCTGGTGGGCGGTCCGTTTTTCTTCTTCCTGCTGCTGCAGCAGCGCGGCCGCCTGCGCACATGGTGACCGAGCCCCCGACCCCCGTTGCGCCGGCGCTCAGCGCCCGCGGGCTGCGTTTTGCTTACCCCGGCGGACCGCCGGTGCTGGAGGGCCTCGACCTCGACCTGCGCCCCGGGGAGCTGTACGCCTTGATCGGGCCCAACGGAGCCGGCAAGTCGACCCTGCTGCGCCTGCTTTCCGGGGCGCTGGTTCCCACGGAAGGCGAGGTGCGCTTGGCGGCCCTCGGCCCCCTGGGGCGCCTCTCGCCGCGCCAGCGCGCGCGCGCCCTGGCGGTCGTGCCCCAGGGCCTGGCCCAGGTCCCCGAGTGGAGCGTCGAGGACTTCGTCGCTTCCGGCCGCTACGCGCATCTGCCGCCGCTGCGCTCTCCCAGCGCCGCGGACCGCGCCGTCGTGGCCGCGGCCCTCGAGACCTGCGACCTGGCCGGGCTCGAGCAGCGCCCGCTGCCCGAGCTGTCCGGCGGCCAGCGCCAGCGCGCGCTGCTGGCCCGCGCGCTGGTCCAGGAGGCGCCGGTCTGGCTGGTCGACGAGCCCACCTCGTCCCTCGATCTGCCGCACCAGCTGGCCACTTTCGAGCTGATCGCCGCCTTGACCTGCCAGGGCCGAGCGGTATTGACCGTGACCCACGATCTGAACCTGGCCGGGCAGTTCGCCACGCGGCTGGGCCTGATCCACCGCGGGCGGCTGCTGGCCGAAGGCACGGCCGAGGAGGTGCTCTGCCCCGCGGTGCTCGAGCCCGTCTACGGCCCGCGGCTCCACTACGGCCGCCTGCCGAGCAGCGGCGCCCCCTTCGTGTTGCCCGCGCGCGGCTGAGCCCACCGGCGGCGATCGGCTGGACCGCCGCCGCCGATCGTGGCGCGCCGGCGGCCGAGCCAGCTTCGCCGCGCCGGTCCCAGGCTCCGGACGCGGGGTCCGGAGACGCCCACCGGCCACCGTCGCGCCAAGGCCGAGCCCGAGCGCGACGGCGGCGAGCTCAGAACAGGATCGTTCCCGACTGGACGTTGGTGACGGTCAGCGGGAAGGTGCCGAGGGCCAGCTCGAACACCGCCGCCTGGCAATAGACCTTGAGCCCGGTCGGCAGGTTGCCCGACAGGGGCTGGGACAGGCTGGCGTAGCCCTTGGTCCCATCGACCGGCGCGCTGCCCAGCAGGAACAGGACGCTGCCGCCGTTGCCGATCGAGAAGTTGGCCAGGCCGGGCAGGAGCGTGGGCAGGTTGCTGGTGGAGGCCAGAAAGAAGGCCAGGTCGCCGAGGCCCGAGCCGACGCGCATCTCGAGGCCCACGAACTGGATCAGGAAGCTCGGGTCGGAGAGGCTCAGGTCCAGGGTCGGGGTGCTGTTGGGCACCAGCAACACGCTGGTGATGTCGCTGCCCTGCGCGTCGATGACCTCGATGTCGATCGGCCCGAGCTTCTGCTGCGGGAAGATCTGCACGGTCATCTGGGTCTCGGAGAGCACCGTGAACTGCGGCGGGAAGTCGAGCAGGGCTTGGCCGTCGACCGTGACCGTGGTCGTGCCGCCGAAACCGGTCCCGGTCAGGGTCAGGATCGCGGGGGCCTCGGGGCTCACGGCGGGCAGGCTGCCCGGGGAGACCGAGGTGATCACCGGCGGGCCGCTGGGGCCGCTGCCCGGCGCGGGGCCCACGCCGCCGTTGCCGAGCAGGTTCTGGGGATCCTGGGTGTCGAATCCGTTGATCGTCAGGATGCCGCTGCCGAGCGGATCGAGCCAGGTGCCGATGCTCTGCTGCAGCCAGAACTGGTCCAGGCGGCCGAACCAGGCCAATTGGGTGCAATCGAAGCCGTTGACGCAGCAGGCGTTGCCGCGCACGCGACCGAAGTTGTCGAACAGGGGGCCGCCGGAGCTGCCGCCCAGCAACATGCCGTCGCTCCAGCCGACCTGCCAGCGGTTGGGCTGCTTCTGGGTGCCGTTGGCGTCCACCGAGATCTTCTTCGGGCCGCCGGCGGGGTGGCCGATCGAGACCGCGTACCAGGCGTTGTTGCCTTCCCGCGACCAGCCCGCGTAGAAGGGCTTGAAGTTGGACGGCACGTTCGAGTTGATGCGCAGGAGGCGCTCGTCGTTGGGAGCGTCCGTGGCCAGCACTGCGCAGCCCGACAGGCTCTGGTTCTCGGGCGCGAAACCGCTGCCGCAGCCCGACGTCTCGTAGTTGAACAGGAACACCGTGTTGGTGCCCTGGCCGCAATGGTGGGCGGTCAGCACGTAGGGCACCAGGTTGCCGGCCGTGTTGTTGACCAGCACGCCGGAGCACAGGGCGCCGTTCGAGAGCGTGCGCACGACCGAGCGCTGCTGCTTGCGCCAGGGATCGCCCTGGGCGCAGTTGATGTCGATCAGGCAGGAGCCCTCGGCGCTGCCTTCGTCGACCTCGAGGCCGTAGACGCCGCGGTAGTCGTGGACCACGCTGCCGAGTTCGAGCTCGGTCCGTTCGGACAGGTCCGCCGGCAGGTTCAGCTCGAGCACCAGGCGCTCGCCGGGGTAGGGGGCCAGGGCCAGGGTGAGGTCGGCCTGTTGGTTGTGGGCGCCGAAGGCCCCGTGCACGGGACCGCCGCGACCGTCGTGCAGGAACAGCAGCGCGCCTTCAGGCAGGCTGAAGCGCGAGAACTCGAGCCCCAGGCTCTTGGCGCGCGGGCTGTGGATCTCGACCTGCAGGATGCGGGTGCCGTCCGCCGCCAGACCGATGGCGGCCGCGGACAGGAGGTCGACCTGGGCCGGCAGCACCTCGCCGTAGCGCAGCGGCATCGCGGGCGGGTGCTCGGCCAGCCAGGCCTCGGCGGGGGGCGCCAGGAAGCCCAGCTCCGGCAGGCCTCCGGACAGGGCCAGTCCGCCGCTCGCGGGGGCGCGGGGCAGGGTCTCCTGGGCGCGGGCCAGCGAGCCGGCGAACAGCGCCAGGAGCAGCGCGGTCAGGCGGGGGAGGCGATCGGCGGTCATGGGGGGGCGTCGCGGATTCGAGGGGAGGGCGGATCGGCGCGGGCCAAGGGCTCGCCGGGTGACCGATCGAGTGGGGGGGGCGAGCTGGGCCGCCCCGCGGTCCAGGACGCCCGCCGCGCCGCCCGGGTTCGCTCCCGGTAGCCAAGACTTCGATTCCGAAGCGATCAGAGGCCAGCTTCCGCGGTCCTGACCTCCATAGGACCAGAAACACCCCGGTCTGTCCGGCTCTGGACCTGATCGGGCCCGAGCCCCGGATCCCGCCCTGCGGACTCCGAACCGGCGCGCGCCGTCTGGACGCCGGCCGCTGGCGGCTGCGGCCAGCGCCCGGTCGCAGGGCCCCGGACTGCAACAAAGCGGCGTAGGCGCGATCGGCGCCGGAGGTCCTGTGCCTGTGCCTCGCGGCCGCGGCGTCGGGGCCGCCTGCGTGGGCGGCCCGGCCCCGCTCCCTTCAGCTGTGGGAGGGGCGCGACGCCCCGCTGAAGCCCCGTCGAAGCCTCGGGCTCGGCTGCCCAGCCCGTGCCTGGATCGCCGCGCGGCTGCGGGCCGCAGAAGCGATCGCCGGCCGCCTCCCGCGGCCCGCCAAAGGCTGGGAAAAAGAATCGGGGCGCAGCGACGATCCCGGCCTCTCCGGCCGCCGGATGGCGGCCCAAAAGCATGCTGAAGGGCTGGTCTTGCGGCTCGGGCGCAGCCCGAGTCGAGTTTTTTTTTTTTGCCGGCAGCCCCCCTAGAAACCCCCCGCCCCCCGGG
>JBIKLM010000322.1:0-5209 GCA_044359835.1 Planctomycetota bacterium | reverse complement strand
GCTCTTCGCCGTGGCGCTCGCCCATGTAGGCCAGCTCGATTTCGAGCTGCTCGATCCGGCGCCCCGGATCGGCGGGCCGGGCCTCGGATTCCGGCGCGGCAGTCGGCAGCACCCCCGCAGCCCGCTGGGTGCGCCAGCGCCGCCGGTCCAGGTCGAAGCCGATCAGGGCCTTGAGCAGTTCGGACAAGCCCTCGGCCACCCCGCGCGGCGCCAGCTGCACGGGCCAGGCCTGGTTCAGCCCGGCCAGGCTCAGCCCGGGTCGCGCCGCCACCAGGCACTGGCGGTAGGACTCGCTGCCCCGCGGCCCGGCATACAGGTTCGAGTTCAGGAACTCGAAGACCGACTCGGCCAAGCGGGCCAGATCGGGGTCATGCAGCAGGTAGGACTCGAGCGAGCGTTGCAGGAACCAGCCTTCGAGGTCGCCCTGCGCGACGCAGGCGGTCTGGGCGCCGAATTCGGCCAAGAGCCCCGCGCATTGCTCGCGCGAAGGCAGTCCGAGGGCGCGGTGGGCCTCGAGCTCCGCATCGCCGCTGGCCAGCTTCTCCTTCAGGAAGCGGCGCAGGATCACCTCCGCGTGGCGCAGGCGCGGACCGTCGAAGGGCCCGACCAGCACCAGGTAGCCACGGCTCACGCGCCACAGCTCGCGCAGCAGGTCGGTGCGCTGCTGGGCGGGCTGCTGCTGGAGGGTCTCCACGGCCACGACCGTGTCGAAGCTGCCGTCGGCGAAGGGCAATTCGAGGGGCCGGGCGCGCACGCTCGAGGACGCGGGTCCCCGCCCGGGTCCGTTGCACAGCTCGACCAGTTGCTGCCCCGGCAGGAGCGCCGCCAGCCCGCCGCCCACGTCCAGGATCCGCCCGGAGGGCGGCCCGCCCCACAGGCGCTCGACCGCTTCCGCGGCCAGGCGCAAGCGCTGGAAGCGATCGAAAGGCAGACGCAGGGACTTGGACACGGCGGTGTGAAAAGGCGGGCGCTCGGGGGAGCGCGGCTGTTCGGATCGGCGCGCCCCGGCTGCTCCCGGGAGCCGTGGGCCCGCGGGCTTCCCGCAGCTGGAACGGATCGCCGCTTCCGGGCCCTCCGGACCGGCGGCCCGGGCCGCGGCCGCGCCCCGGCAGCCTCCGGCCGTGCCCCGGCGCCAGTGCGGCTCGGGCCGCATGGCCCGGCCCGCGCCGGGGTCGCGACCGCCACCCCGCCCGCGCGCGGCTCGCGCGTCGTTCCAAGCCCGACGCGCCCGGCCGCTCGGCGCCCCTCAGAGCACCAGCTTGCCCAAGGCCGACTCGATCAGCGCCACCGCCAGCTCGGCGGTCTGGTTGCGCACATCGAGGATCGGATTGACCTCGGCCAGTTCCAGGCTGACCAGCTTGCCGGTGTCGGCCACGTTCTCCATCACCAGATGGGCCTCGCGCAGGTCCGCGCCGCCGGGCACCACCGTGCCGGTGCCGGGCGCGATCGACACGTCGCAGCCGTCCACGTCGAAGGACAAATGGAAACCATCCGTGCCATCGCAGGCGATCTCCAGGGCCTCCTCCATCACGCGCTGCATGCCCATCATGTCGATCTGGCGCATGGTGTAGACGCGGATGCCCACCTGCCGGATCATCTCTTTCTCGCGCGCATCCAGGGAGTGCACGCCCACCAGGACACAGTTCTGGACCGCCAGCATCGGCGCGACCCCGCTGAGGTGTGTCAAGGCCCGCGGCCCGTAGCCCAAACAGGCGGCCAAGGGCATGCCGTGCACGTTGCCCGAGGGCGAGGTTTCCGGCGTGTTCATGTCGCCATGGGCGTCGAACCAGATCAGCCCCAGGCGCTTGTGCTGGGCCTGGAAATGGCTGCAGACACCGGCGATCGTGCCGCAGGCCATGGCGTGGTCGCCGCCCACCACGATCGGGAAGCGCCCGCGCTCGAGCGCCGTCCGGACCCCATCCCGCAGCGCCGCGCAATGCTCGGCGATCTCCTCCAGATAGCGGGCGCGCTTGTTGCGCGGTTCGGCGACCGGTTTGGGCACCGGGATATCGCCGAGGTCCTCGAACTCGAGACCCAGGGCGCGCACCTTGGCTTCCAAACTGGCCAGCCGAACGGCGATCGGGCCCAGGGCCGCGCCCGGGTGGCTGCCGCCCAAACTCAAGGGGGCGCCGATCAAAGAGACCTTGCGGTCGAGAATCATGACGAGAAACGGACGAAGGCTGGAGCGATCCTAGCAGCCGGCGGAAGGACTCCCAGCGGGTGCCGGGCGCGATCGCCCCGGAAAGGGCCGGCCAGAGCAGCAAGCCGTTGGGGCAACGAAAGCACGCCACAGCCGGACGCAGATCCGGCGCCGAAGACCGCCCCAGCGGCAGCCCGAGGAGTGGCGGGGCTGGGAAACAGGACCGGCAGAGTCATCGCATCCAATCGACAGGCGCAGCCCCTACTTCGGACTCCCGGCCGGCCTTCCTGGACCTCCCCGCTGGCACCGCTGCAGTCGACCGGAGCCTCCCGGACTCCGGCGCCGGCCCTGGGAAGCGATTTCCCTGGAGTGCCGATCGGCACGGGTCCTTTTCAGCGGCGCGGAAGGCCCAGGCCTGCCGCCGCGGCCGAGCTCTCGGCTCCGGGGGCTTGTGTCCAAGTCCGGGAACGAGCACAGGGCCGGGAGGCCAGCGCTCCCGTTGCGCCGCAGGGCAGCCGAGCGGCGCCATCCCGGCAGCGCTCAAAGGCCGCGTTCCAGGCGCAGCAGCGAGCCCGGTTCGAGACCCAGGACCCGCCCGGCGTCGCCGTCCCGAACCGCCACTTCGAGGGTCCCGAAGGAGCTCAACAGGGCCAGGGGCTCGCCGGGGGCCACCTGGCCATAGGTGTTGCGGACGCCGAGCCGCAGCCCCGGCAGCACCACGCTCCAGGCCGTGGGATCGGGTGCCAGCACACTGCCGGAGAGCCGCGTGATCGCGTTGCCGAAACGATCCAGGAACAGCACCCGGGTCTCCAGCCTGGCGGCCCCCGTCTGCGGCGCCTGGACGCTCTCGAAGCCAGCCAGCCGCACGGGCGGATCCTCGGCGCCCAGCGCGGGGCCCAGATCCCCGAGCCCCGCGCCCTGCACCAAGCGCGCCGCGGCGGGCGCGAACACATCGCGTCCGTGGAAGGTGAACGAGCGCCCCGGCAGGGACAGGCGATCGAGATCGAGCGCCACCAGTCCCCTGGCGCCGCTCAGCACACCGCTGGCCAGGCCGTTGTCCGGGCACAGGAACAAATGCCCCTCGCGCTCGAAACCGAGGATCCGCCGAGCCGTGCCCACCCCGGGATCGACGACGGCCACGTGGACGGTGCCCGTCGGGAAGTACGACCAGGCCGTTTCCCACTGGAACGCGGCCACCGCCACCTGCTGGGCGGGGATGCCGTGGGTCAGATCGATCACCGACCGCAGCGCCGGCGCCAAGGCGTGCAGCACCCCCTTCATCTGCCCCACGTAGCTGTCGACCAGCCCGAAGTCCGTCAGCAGGGTCACCAGGCCGGAACGGGGCGCAGTGCCGCGCCGGGCATCGTGGGAGGTCATCGAAGAAATCCTTGTGGCCGCGCTCTGCCGCGCATTCGGGCCCCCAGGGCCCGCGGCGAGCTGTAGGGCATCGGACGAACCCCTGTCAAGGGCCCCGAACCGCCAGATGCAGCGAAGCCAAGGACAGCCTCGCTGCAACACCTCCCAGGGTTCCAAATCCCCAGGACCGGTCGGCCCCTTGCGCAAACCCACCCGAGCAGGCCCCGCCGAAGCCCTGGAGGTCCAGAGCCGGGAGCCCAGCCGCTGCGCGTCGGGAACAGCGACGAGCGTGCCTCTCTTCGCTCAAGGCCGCTGGAACTCCCATGAATCGCTTTTCCTGACCCTTTCGAGCGTTAGGAGCCCCGCAAGAATCCTTCGATCGCACGCTTCCCCAGCTCGGGCGCAGCCCGAGCCCCATCCCCCGCCCATCAGCGCGTGCGATTCGTGAGCGCGCCCAGGTAGGCGCCCTGGACGCTCGGATCCGAGCTGGGCCGGTTGGTCGAGATGCGTTCGAGCTCCCCGAGGCCACCCAGCATGCCGATCGCGAATCCCAAGCGGCGCAGGTCGGCGGGGCGCGCGGCGCTGGGCGGCGAATCGAGCTCGTCGTAGAGCGCGGGCAAGCCGTGGCCGCGCGCCAAGGCCGCGGCGGCCAGGACGCCCAGGCTGAAGTCGCCCTGCCACAGCGCGGCGCGCAGGAAGCGGCGGCCCGAAGGCAGGTCCAGCTCGATCAGCGCACGGCCCAGGGCGCGGTTCAGCTCGGCGTCCTGGTCATCGGGGAACAGGCGCTCGAACAGGGCCACTTCGGCGGCCCCCGCTTGGAGCGCCAGGGCTTCCACGCAATTCGGGGCCAGGGAACCCGCGCTGCCGTCCTCGAGTGCGGCCATCAGCACCTCGCGCCCTTCGGAGCGGCCGACCTCGGCCAGCGCCAAGGCCACCGCCAGGGCCTCGGGGCCTTCGAGCTCAGGCAGCGTTTCGATGAGCAGGCTCGCGACCCGCCCCGAGCGCGCCAAATGGCACAGGTCTTCGATGGCGGCGGCCCACAGGGGCTCGTCGGGCGCGGCCAGGAGTTCCATCAGCGGCTCGAGGCCCCGGTCATCCCCGAGGGCCAGCCGGGCGGCCTGAGCCGCGAGGCGCACGCGCGGTTCGCCATCCAGGTCGAGCCGCTCGAGTTCGGGCACCCAGCCCTCGAAGCCCGAGCGCGCCAGGGCCAGCACGGCGCGCACGCGCTCTTCGAGTTCGCCGGCCTTGAGCAGGGGCTCGAGCAGATCGAAGGCGCCCGAGGAGCGACCTTCGGGATCGAGCTGCAGGGCCAGGGCCGCCGCGCGCGTCCGCAAGGGAGGCTGGGCCAGCAGATAGGCCAGGATCTGGGTGTGCTCGAGGCTCGCTCCACGGCGCTCGAGCAAGGACAACAGCGCCTCGCGCTCCCGATCGTCCTTCGGCAGCCACAGGCCGTTGCCCACCAGGGCGTCGAGCCCTTCGGGCAGGGCCTTCAAGGCCGCCTCCAGGCAGGCCGCGCTACCGCTGCTGAGCAGGCGCTCGAGCAGCAGGTCTTCGACCCCGGGGTAGCCGCTGGCGGCGGACTCGAACAGCACCAGGTTTTCGAGGAAGGCGAGATCCTGCGACAGCTCGGCCGCCCGCAGCGCCGCGTAGCTCTGGCGATCGATGTAACCGAAGCGCTTGGCGGCTTCGTAGCGAACCCCGAGGTAGGCGGCC
>JBIKLM010000321.1:0-5216 GCA_044359835.1 Planctomycetota bacterium | reverse complement strand
CCCCGTCGCCGATCGCGCCGCCCCCAGCGGGGTGCGGCGGCGCGATCGGCGACGGAGCTCCAGGGCTTGGGTGGGGCCTGTTCGCGGGGTGCGGCACCGCGGGGTGCGGCACCGCTCGAGGCGGCATTGCGGGAGGTGGCATGGATGGGGGGCAGCACCGCGGGGGGCAGTGCGGAGGGGCGGCGGCGCGGGAGGCGGCGTCAGGACTTGCTTTGGGCAGGGGTGTCGGAGCTCCGTGGCCCGTTGGGTTCGCTGGCGGTCTGAGGTCCGCAGGGCCCCTGGGGTCTGAGGGGCGCAGGCTCGTCCGGAACGGGCGGGGGGGTGTGGGACGGGTCGCGGCGAGGTCCGATCGGGCGGCGGAGACGGCGCTTCAGTCGGCGCCCGGTCCCTGACCCATGGGGTGCTCGAGTCGACGTCCGATCGACGCCGAATCGACGGAGATTTGACGCTTTGTCCGCACCGCTGCGGCGAAGGCTGGGGCATGCAAACGCTGCTTCTTCTCCTGTGGGCCAACGCCCTTCCCGCTCTCCCCGCATCGATGCCCGCCGGCGATCGGTCCTTGGCGGACGCCGCCAGCGAACCGCGGCCGGCTTCCGCGAGCTACGTCGCCGCGCTTCCCGGCGCGGCGCTGCCCAGCGCCGGCTTCACACCGGAAGACCAAGGCGGCCTGGCCGAGGCGAGTTCCAGCGACTCCGGTCGGCCGGGCTGGTACCTGGGCCTGCACGGCGGCTTCGGCCAACTCCAGGATGGCGCCTTCGATCAGGTTTCCGGCGGCGTGACCAGCGCGGCCGACGGCTCCTACGACAGCGGCTTCCTGGCCGGCTTTTCGGTGGGACGCCGCTTCGACGAGCGCTGGTCCGCCGAACTCGACTACACCTACCGCAGCAACGACGTGAGCGGCATCGATCTGGCCGGCGGCGGTTCCCTGGCGGAGAGCGGGGACTATGCGTCGGTGGCGATCCTGGCCAACCTGCGCTACGACTTCCGGCCCGGGGAGCGCTGGCGTCCGTACGTCGGGTTGGGCGTGGGCTTTCTCCAGGAGATCGATGCGGATCTGTCGCCCGCGGGCGTCGAAGCCTCGGACCGGGGGCCGTTCGCGTTCCAAGCCATGGCGGGCGCGAGCTTCCAGGTCGATCGCCATTGGAGCCTGTTCGCCGAGGCGCGCTACCTGGGCACCGGCGGTGCGGACCTCGAAGACGAGGCCAGCGGGGACGTGTACGAAGCCGACTACGACCACCTGGGCGTGGTGATCGGCGCGCGCTACGGATTCTGACTCGGGACCGGTCCCGGACCGAACTCGACGCGGGCGCGATAACGCGGTGCTGGCCCCGGTGCGGGGCCAGAGATCAGGCGCCAACCGAAGCGGCGGCACAGGTCCTGGACGATCTCGAGCCCGAACCCGAAGCCGCGCGGCGCAGCGCCGGACCCGCTCTGGACCGCCAGCGCGTTCAGGATCTCGAAATCCTCTTGTCCCAGACGCACCTCGATCGGACCGCCCTGGGCGCAGGCGTTGCGGAGCAGATTGCCCAGCACGATGCGCACCACGGCGGCCGGTGCGCGCACCCGCGGGTTCCCTGAGGCCTCGAGGCGCAGTTCGGCGGTGCCGGACGGCGCCTCCGCCAGCAGCCGACGAAGGTGGGGCTCGATGGCCAGGAGCTCGATCTCCAGATCGTGCTCGGGATTGCGAGCCAGCCAGAGAAAAGCGCTCACCAGCTCCTCCATCTCCGACAGGGCGCCCCGCGCTCGATCCAACCAGAGCGCGCGCTGGGCCCCGTCGGCACCCTGGATTTCGGCGAGGTTCTCGAGCGCGCCGGTCGCTGCCGTGATCGGCGTGCGCAGCTCGTGGCTGGCGTCCCGCGCGAAGCGCCGCTCGCGATCGATCGCAGCGCGCGATCGTTCCGCTGCTGCGGTCCAGACCCGCGCCAAGCGGCCCAGTTCATCCGCCCGCTCGACCAACGGAGCAGCCCCGTCGGGAGTCTCGGACCAGGCCAGGCGTTCGAGGTCCCGAAGGGCGCGCGAAAGCTGGCGGACGAGCCCCACGCCCAAGCCGACCGCGACCAGCGCCAGGGCCAGGCCAGCTCCCATGGTGGTGAGGTACAGCCGATCCCAGAGGCCCTCCATGCCCTCATAGGGCGCCACGTCGTAGGTGCCGTGCAGTCGCCGGCCGTCGGGCAGGTCTTCGATCAGGAACAAGAGCTCGGTCGAGGGCCAGCCAGGCCGCGGCCGATCGTTGAATTCATGCAGGCCCGGCGGGAGGCCCTCGACGAAGGCGGCCAGTTCGGGTCCGAGCCCCGCCCCCTCGAGCCCGAAGGACATGCCCGGCGCTGGCTGGGCCGCCGGTTGCTCGCCGGCCAGGGCCGCAGCTCGGGCCAAGGCCCACTGCTCGCGCAGCTGACGCTCGAAGATGCGATCTTCCGTGGTGAGCACCAGCCGCGGCAGCAGCCAGCCGTAGCTGCTGCACAGGGCCAGTCCGAACAGGCCGAAGGCGGCCAGCAGCCGTGCCCGCAGGGACTTGGGCGTCATCGACCTTCCGCGGCCGGGCGCAGCCGATAGCCGATTCCATGCAGGGTCTCGAGCAGCGCGGGCTCGCCGCCCGCTTCGAGTTCGCGCCGCAGGGCGTAGACGTGGGTCCGCAGGGTGCTCCCGGAGGGCGCCCGGCCCTCCCAGAGCAGCTCCGCCAGGCGCTCTTGGGTCACGACCCCGGGCGCCGCCCGCAGCAGCTCCGCCAGGATCCGCAGGCCGATGCGCGACAGGTGCAGGCGCCGCGGCCCGCGCCAAGCGGCGAATTCGCGGGGTTCGTAGCGCAGGTCCCCATGGCGCAGGTCGGCGGCCGCCGGGGCGGTCCGACGAACGAGGGCTTCGAGGCGCACGACCAGCTCGGACAGCGCGAACGGCTTGACCAGGTAGTCATCGCCGCCGGCCGCGAAGCCCGCCAGCTTGTCCTCCAGCTCGTCGCAGGCGGTCAGGAACAAGATCGGCAGGCGCGCGCCGGCGCCCGCCCGCAGCCGCCGGCAGACTTCCAAGCCTTCGAGGCCCGGCAGCATCCGATCGAGAACCAAGGCGTCGAAGGCTCCCTGGGAGGCCATTTCGAGGCCCAGGGCCCCGTCGTTGGCCAGCTCGACGAGGTGGCCCCGAGCGGCCAGCCCCTCGGTTAAGTTGGCGGCCACCGCCGGGTTGTCTTCGACCAGCAGGATGCGCATGCAGACGGCCGGCGGGGCGCGCGCGGCAGCGGCAGGATAGCCGCCGGGTCCTCGCGGAGATCGGCGCAGCCCCCCGTTGGCCTGGGACTTCGGGTCCGGGACGGGCCGAGGCCCGCAGGGCGGGGAGCAGCCTGCCTATGATCGCGGCATGGATGCCTTCCAGCTCTTCGGGCTCGCCGCTTTCGCGGCGCTGCTGCTCAGCGGCGCGCCGCTGCCCGCCCTGGCCCAGGATCGCCCGGTGGGCCCCGGATTCCAGACCCGCTCCGAAGTGCGCGGCGCCCGGGGAGCCGCGGCCACCAGCCAGCCCCTGGCCACGCTGACCGCCATCGAAGTCCTGAAGGCCGGTGGCAGCGCCGTCGATGCGGCCATCGCGGCCAACGCGGTCCTGGCGCTGGTCGAGCCCACCGGCTGCGGCCTGGGGGGCGATCTGTTCGCCCTGGTGCACGACCCCGAGCAGGGCATCGCCGGCTACAACGGCAGCGGCCGGTCGCCCGCGGGCCTCAGCCCCGAGCTGCTGGCCGAACGCGGCATCCGCCGCATGCCGGCGCACGGGCCGCTGCCGGTGACCGTGCCCGGCTGCGTCGATGGTTGGTTCGCGCTGCATGGGCGTTTCGGTCGCCGTCCGATGGCGGAACTGCTGGCGCCGGCGATCGCCGCCGCGCGGGAGGGCTTCGTGCTCACGCCGGTGATCGCCGAGGCCTGGCGTCGCAACGCTGCCAGCTTGGAGCGCTTCGCGGGCTTCCGGGCCCAATTCACCGACCAGGGCCGCACCCCGGAGGCCGGCGAACTCTGGCGCAATCCCGGTTTGGCCAGCACCCTCGAGGCTCTGGTGGAGGGCGGTCGTGAGGCCTTCTACGGGGGTGAAATCGCCGCGCGCATCGCAGCCGAGGTGGCCTCCGAGGGCGGCTTCCTGACCGCGGCCGACCTGGCCGCCCACCAGGGCGAGTGGGTCGAGCCGCTTTCGCGGGCCTATCGCGGCGTCGTGCTGCACGAGCTGCCCCCCAACGGCCATGGGATCACGGCCCTGCAGCACCTCGAGTTGCTCGAAGGTTTCGACCTGGCGGCCCTCGGATTCGGCAGCGCCGATCACCTGCACCTGTTCATCGAGGCCAAGAAGCTGTGCTTCGAGGACCGCGCGCGCCTGATCGCCGACCCGAGCTATTTCCCCGCGCCGATCGAGCGCCTGTTGTCCGAGTCCTACGCCGCCGAGCGCCGCGCGCTGATCGACCCAGAGCGCGCCGCCAAACGCCTGGCGCCCGGCATCCGGGCCTTCGACGAGGGCGACACGATCATCCTGGCGACCGCCGATTCCCGCGGACAGATGGTGGCCTTGATCCAGAGCAACTACCGCGGCATGGGCAGCGGCATCGCTCCGGCGGGCCTGGGCTTCGTGCTGCAGGATCGCGGCGAGCTGTTCGACCTGGCCCCCGGCCGCCCCAACAGCTACGCGCCCGGCAAGCGGCCCTTCCACACGATCATCCCAGCCCTGCTCACGCGGGATGGGCGGCCTTGGGTCGCCTTCGGCGTCATGGGCGGCGCCACCCAGCCCCAGATGCACGCCTGGGTGACCTCGAATCTGGTCGACTTCGGTATGGGGCTACAGGCCGCCGGCGATGCGCCCCGCGCGATCCACCGCGGCTCCTCCGAACCGACCGGCGAGCGCATGCTCGACGGCGGCGTGGTGCACCTCGAGTCCGGCTTGGCCGAATGGGAGGTGGTGCGCGAGCTCCTGCGCCGCGGACATCGCCTGGAGTGGAACGACGGCGAATTCGGCGGCTATCAGGCCGTGGCCCGCGATCTGGTCCACGGCACCTGGCTGGCCGCCAGCGAATCACGCAAGGACGGGCTGGCCTTGGCTTACTGACGGATAGAAAACAGCGCAGCAAGCGACAGGGCGGTTCCCGAGCCGTCACGTCGGTCCGTCCGGTTGCTCTCGCCGCCGGCTGGGGGAGAAGCGAGTCGGGGGGTCGTCGCGGGGCGACGATACCCCCACGCGGGACGCCGTCCGCGCGCGCC
>JBIKLM010000320.1:0-5217 GCA_044359835.1 Planctomycetota bacterium | reverse complement strand
AACCGGATCAGACCTCGAATTCGTAGGGCGGAGCCGGCTCGTATTCGATCTGCCGGCGGATCTGCCGCGCCCCGTCGATGCTCCACAGCTGGCCCGCCAGCCACAGGGCCATGTCGATGCCCGCGGAGACCCCGGCGGCGCTGACCAGGCGGCCGTCGCGCACGAAACGCAGGGCGCGCTCGACCGTCGCCTGACCGCTGCGCTCCAGCTCGTCCGCGTAGCCGTGGTGGGTGCAGACCCGCTTGCCGCGCGCCGGACCGGCCGCGGCCAGCAGCGCGGCGCCGGTGCACACGCTGGTCACGAATCGGCAGGGCTCCGCGGCGCGCCGGATCCCCTCGAGCAGCCCCGGATTGTGGAGCTCGCGGCGCACCCCGCGCCCCCCGGGCACCAGCAGGACCTCGAGCGCCGGCGCCGCCGCCAGCTCCAGATCCGGCAGGACCCGCAGCCGCTTGGCGCAGGTCACCGGGGCGAGGCTCTCGGCCAGCAGGACCACACGCCGGCCGCCGAACAGGCTGGCGCCCATGGCCAGCACCTCCCAGGGGCCGACGAAATCGAGCTCCTCGGCGCCTTCGAAGACCAGCACGCCGATCAAGCTCTCGTGCGCGTCCATCGGGGCAGCATACGCGGCGCGCGGCCGTCCACCCCCGCGGTCGCCTGGCCTCTCGGGAGGTCAAGCGGGACCGGACCCGGGACGGGGGGATGCCCCGCCGGGCGGGATTTCGGCGCTCCAAAGGGGCCTGGCATCGGGTTTGCTATGGCGCTCGGTTTCTGCCCGAAAGCGGCCGCGACCCCCGCGACTTCGATGACCAACCCTTCCCTGGCGCGCCTCGAGCGCGTGTACCACTTCTTCGGCCAGCAGGCCTCGAGCGGCGACGCGGCCCAGGTGCCGGTGCTGGCCGATGTGAGCCTCGAGGTGCGGCCCGGGCAGTTCGTGTGCGTGATGGGGCCTTCGGGTTCGGGCAAATCGACGCTGCTGCACGTGTTGGCGGGCCTGACGCGCCCGGCCGCCGGGCGCGTCGAGCTGGGCGGTCGGTCCCTGGGCGAACTCGGCCCCGCGGAGGTCACCCGCCAGCGCCGCGACACGGTCGGATTCGTGTTCCAGTTCTTCAACCTGCTGCCCAACCTGACCGTCTGGGAGAACGTGTCGATCCCCCTGGCGATCCGCGGGGAGCCGATCGCCGAGCGGCGCGGCGAGCTCGAGGGCTTGCTGCAGCGCTTCGGCCTGGGCGCTCGCCTGCCGGCCTTGCCGCACCAGCTCTCGGGCGGGCAGATGCAGCGCGTGGCCGTGGCGCGCGCTCTGGCCGGCCGTCAACCGCTGCTGCTGTGCGACGAGCCCACCGGCAACCTGTCCCAGGAGAACGGGCGCGAGATCATGCAGAGCCTGCGGCGCGCGGTCGATGACGACGGCCGCGCGGTGTTGCTCGTGACCCACAATCCGCGCGACGCGGCCTTCGCCGACCGCGTGCTGTTCTTGATCGACGGCCGGCTCGATCCGAGCCAGGCCCTGGAGGGCCCCGGCCTCGATCCGGCCAAGGTGCATGCGGCGCTGACGGCGCTTTCGATCTGACGCCCCAGCGCCCATGACCCTCGCCACCACCATCGCCTGGAGCTCGCTGCGCCGCCGCCCCGGGCGGGCCCTGTTCGCCCTGTTCGGCGTGGCCCTCGGCATCGCCATCGTCGTGGCGATCTTCACGGTCGACCACACCACCCTGGCCAGCGCGCCCGGGGCCGCGCCGGGCGGCTTCCAGGCCGATCTCGAGGTGCGCCCCAAGCCCGGACTGGGCGATGTGCGCGCCGCCCTCGAGCAGGTGCCGGGGGTGCTCGAGTCCACGGCCACCTTCCAGAGCGACGGCCGCGTGTTGGCCGCCGGCCAGGGGCCCGCCGGGGCCGCCCTGCGCATCGTGGCCGTCGAGCTCGAGCGCGCCCGCAGCATGGGCCTGTTCCAGCTCGAGACCTCGGTCGAGCCCCCGACCGATGGCTTGCCCGGCGTCTATCTGGGGCGGCGCACCGCCGAGTCCCTGGGACTCGCAGCGGGCGACCCGGTCGCCCTGGCGCGGCCCATGCGTCCGGCCGACGAGACCTGTGTCGAGGGCCGCATGGTCGTCCGCGGCAGCGGCGAGCAGGCGCCGCCCTGGCAGCGCGCGCGGGTGCTCGGCATCCTGGCCTTCGAGAACCTGGGACGCACCTCCGGCGGCGATCTGGCCCTGGTGGACTTCGATTTCGGCCAGCGCTTGTTCGACCAGGCCTTCGTCGAGCCGCGCTATTGGCTGGCGCGGGATCAGACCGTCGATCTCGAGCGCACGCGCGCCGCCCTGGCCAAGGACTTCGCCTATGACCTGCGCGCCGGATCGGTGATCGGCCAGCAGGCGGACGAGCGCGCCTTCCGCAACGGCGTGCGCCTGGCGGGCATGATGGCCCTGGCCCTCGGTCTGTTCGTGATCTTCCACACCCTTTCGATGTCGCTGCTCGAGCGCGTGCGCGAGATCGGCATCCTGGCCGCCCTCGGCGCCGGCCGCGGGCAGATCGCCGGGGCGTTCTTCTTGGAGGGCCTGGCCCTGGCGGCCGGAGCCGCGCTGCTCGGGCCGGCGCTGGGCCTCGGCCTGGCCAAGTTCCTGCTGGTCAACCACGTCAGCTCCCTGGGCATCACGGGGCGGGTCGAGAACCTGTTCGTGGTGCCCTGGGATGCCTTGATGGCCCTCTCGGCCCTGGGCTTCGCCGTGGCCCTCTTGGGCTCGGTCTTCCCGCTGCTCGAAGCGCGCGGGACCGACACGGTGGCCGCGCTGCGCGGCGAGAGCCGCGAGGCCGCCTCCGTGGCGCGCGCCTTCCACCTGTTCAGCGCGGTGCTGATCATCGGGATCCTGCCGCTGGTGTTCTTCCTGGTGATCGATTTCGTCGGCGAGGGCAGCCGCGAGCTGCTGGGCGTGGTGCTGATGGCCGTGGGCGTGCTGGCCCTGCTGGTCGGGACGCCGCTGCTCGTGCCCAGCGTCGTCGGACGCCTGGCGGGATTCCTGACCCGGCCGCTGGCGCGCCGCTGGCCCTTCTCGGGCCTGCTGGCGGCGCGTGCGATCCAGACCGGAGCGCCGCGGGTCGCGGCGGCCGTGGCGGCCATCTCGCTGGTGGCCGCGGCCTTCGTGGGCCTGCGCGGGATGACCAAGAGCCTGTGGCTCGAGACCGATCGCTGGGCCGACGACGCGCTGACCGACCGCCTGTTCGTCGAGGGGCTGCCGCTGATCGCCTGGCGCGCCCTGGCGGAGGACCTGCAGGGCCGCGGCCTGGTGCGCGCGCTCGAGGTCGGCAGCCAGCGCATCGACGCGCCCTTTCGCATCCTGGGCCTCGATGCGGAGCAGCTGCGCCGCGTCGGTCCCCTGGCGGCCGACCCGGGCCTGGCCGAGGCTTTCGCCCGCGGCGAGGGCCTGCTTATCAGCCGGCGTCTGGCCGAGCAGCGCGGCCTGGGGGTCGGCGACACGGTGCCGATCGCCACGCCCGGCAGCGGGGTCGTTCCGCTGGCGGTCCTGGCGGTGAGCGACCAGTACGGCTACTTCCGCGATCCCCACGAGCGCGCTTACGGGGTCGTGTCCGCGGCGCTGATCCAGCGCCTCTATTGCCTCGACGTGGAGGTGGCCGAGAGCGCCGTCTTGCACCTCGAGCCCGGCACCGATCCGCTGCTCGTCGAAGCGGCGCTGCTCGGGCACCTGGCGGAGCGCGGCCTGCCCGGCCAGCCGCGGACTTTCACCGGCGCGCAGGTGCGGCGCTGGGAGCTGGACGACATCGAGCGGGACTTCCTGGTCTTCGACGTGATCCTGGGGCTGACCGCCATCCTGGCGGCGGTCGGCGTGTTGAACGGCCAGCTGCTGTCGGCCCTGGAGCGGGCCCAGGAGCTCGGGGTGCTGCGCGCCCTGGGCGCCAGCGGCCGCCAGATCGCCGGATCGGTGCTGCTCGAGGGGGCCGTGGTCGGGCTGCTCGGAGGCGGCTTGGGCGCCCTGCTCGGCCAGAGCTTGGTGCCGGTGGCGGTGCGCAGCTTGGAGGTCCTCTCGGGCCTGCAGCTCGCCGTGCCGGCGCCGGACCGGGCCATCCCCGCGGCCCTGGTCGGAGCCCTGGGCCTGGCCCTGCTGGCGGGCCTGTACCCGATCTGGCGCATGGTCCGCACCGACCCGGTGCGCGCGGTGCGCGGCGGTTGATCGACCGTCCCGCGCGCCGCACCCGTCGGGGTTGGGGCCGGCCGGAGGGCAGCGCGGCGGCGCGCGGCCTCGAGCCGCGCCGCGCGCTCCAGACCCGGGCGGCTGGATCGAAAGCGGCGGCACCCCCGGCGGGCGCCCCGCGCCTGGCCGGCGGGGCGCCCGGATGCACCTCGCGCCCTCGGCCGGGGGAGCGCAGGGGCGCCCGGGATCGGCGAGCCGCGCGGCCCGTTTTCGGGGGCACGAATTTCCCGGCCCGCGGTTGACCCGCCCCGTCCGCGGCCGTAGTTTCTCGCGCCGCGGTGGGGGCGTAGCTCAATCGGTTAGAGTGCCGGCCTGTCACGCCGGAGGTTGCGGGTTCAAGTCCCGTCGCCCTCGCCACCGCTTCCCGGGCCTCGGCCCCGCCCTAGGACCGGCCCCGCTGGGCCGCCCGGCGGATCTAGGCCCCGGCCCCGCCCACGCGGCGCGCCTCGCCCCGGGAAGCCTCGACTCCACTCCGCCCTCGTCCCTCTTTCGTTCCGACCCGCGATGACCGCCGAGCGCAGAGCTGGGGAGGGCGGCGCCGAGAGGGCCGGGCGTGCCAAGGCCGGAGCGGATGCGGGCCAGGGCCGCCGCCCGTCCCAGGCGGGTCAGGAGTCCGAGCCGCGCCGCGCAGCCGCTCCGGGCCGCCGTCCCGGTCCCGGGGACAGTGGGGAAGGTGGGGAAGGTGGGGAGCGCGCGGCCAAAGCCGGCGGGCCCGCCCGCAGCGCCGAGTCTGAGCATTCCGCCAAGTCCGCGCCGCCCGCCAAGTCCGCTGACCCCGCCAAGTCCGCTGACCAACGCGCTTCCGGCGCGCGGCGGGGCGGGGTGGACGCGGGCGCGGCCCGGCCCGAGCGGGCCGATCAGCGCTCTGCGGCCGGGGATCCGGGTTCCTCGCGGCCGGCTGCGGCCAAGGGGCTCCACGCCCAGGCGGGCCCCCGGCGCGCCGAGCACGATCCCGCCGAGCAGGAATTCGGTGCCGGGCTGTCCCCGCAGGCCCCCCCGAGGGGCCGCTCTTCCGGCC
>JBIKLM010000319.1:0-5228 GCA_044359835.1 Planctomycetota bacterium | reverse complement strand
GGCCGGGAGGATTATTGGACGGTGTGCACCGATGTGGACTTCCCCTGGACCATCTTCGACATGACCAACCGGATCCAAAAGCCCACGGCCGAGGCTCCGGGAGTGGTTTCGCGGCGGTACTCGCCAGGCGGGACGGATGGTGCCGTGTATATTCCGGAGTGGGAATCCGCCTACGTGACCAATTTCGGCGGTGTCGTGCGCTACGACCTGACCGTGGATCCCTTCGCGGTGGATGGGCAGGGCAACCCGATCCCGACCTACAAGTGCCTGCCGGACTATGATTCCTACGGCCCGGCGGCCGTTTTCTTGCCACAGAACGGAACCGTGCCAGGGTACCCGAAGGAGTATGTCACGGAGCAGTTGGAACTCGTTGACATCTCTGCCAACGACGAACCGGACGACAAGCGCTTGGTCGCCGTTACCGGCCGAGGCAGAGCTTTCGAGTGGAAGCTAGATCCGGTGACGCATGATCCGATTTCAGCATTTTCTCTTCCTGCTGGCGGCCGGTTGATCCCCCCGATCGAAAACGAGACTGGGGCAGAAACCGAGGCACAAGTGCTGACTGCGGTGTGGGGCATCCCAGGGATTGAGCAGGATTCGTACGCGAATAGCTACTCCCACTTCATTGCGGCGGGGAAGGGGGTGCAAACCGGTCGACCCTATGTGTTGATCGACCTGGCGCTGACCGGCAAGGTGGTCAACCAGGTGAAGCTTCCGGACCGGATCCTGCTGGGTCGCTACTGGTTCGAGGTGCCGAACCCCAGCGGATCGGGGAGCTTGCCAGGGCGCTTTGACGTGCTCGACCTGACGAACTCGGGCCTGCTCGGCGCCGACAAGGTCACGCCAGAGTCCTACTGGATCGACGTCAACGAGTCTGCCACTTTTGCTGCGGTGGGCTGCGGCAACGGGCTCTTCATCGTCTGCCTGCATGGGGATGGCGGAGCGCTTCCTGGAGGTGAAGTGCCGCCGGCCGACCCGGCGTTTGCATCCGACGTCGATTGGACCGTTACCGACGTGTTCCACGTGGGACCGGGCTTGAGCGGCTGGACGGAGCCTTTCGTGCCGCCCACGAACCATAGAGGGTTCATCAAGGTCGAGTCGCTGGCTTGGATCGGGGACGACTTCCTGGCGATGAGCCTGACCAACAAGGAAGTCTATGCCTGTGACGATGCCATGGGCGTTTCGGTGAAGAAGGAACCCTTGGCCGGCGGCATCGCCATCTTCAAGTTCGGCCACCATTCCGGTCAACTGGAAGGGCAGGTCTACTTCAAGGAGGACTATCAGGGCTACCTGCCGCCCCCCGGTGGCCTGAACTGCTCCGCTACGAAACCCGCGCTGGACCAGATCTTGGACATCGAGTACTTCATCGGCGGAGCGATCGACGCCATCGAAGTCAGCGAGGGGGTCTATCGCATCTACGCCGGCTCCAGCTCCTCCGGAGCGTTGGTCGAATTGGAACTGGTGCACAGCGCCGTGCCCACCGTGCAGATCGTCGACACCTGGTCCGATCCGACCCACACCACACAGGTGAGCGTTTGCCGGCCGTACCTGATCGGCTTGCCCAGCGGCCTGCCGATCGTGCTGCTCGGGCGTTTCGCTCAGACGATCGCGGTTCTGGCGAGCAACGGCGCCCTGGATGCTCCGGGGCCGTGACGGGCTCCGGTTGGCGTTCTCGCGCCCGCCGACCGAAGCGCAGGGACTGGGCGCCTGGAGGCCCAGTCCCCGCAGCGACTCACCTGGGGTGGCGCCTGCGAGTTCCGGACCCAGGGGCACGCCGACAGGCTGGGCTAGATTCGGCTGGGGCTCTGCCCGAGCCGTAAGACCAGCCCGTCCGCGTGCCTATGGGCCGCTATTCGGCGGCCCAAAAGGTTGGAATCGACGTTCCGCTCCCGGTTCCTTCTCAGCCTGCTAGCCGCGATAGCTCGGCCCCTCGATGCGATCGATTTCGCCGGGGATCGGCGGGAAGCCGCGGGCTTGCCAGCGCGCGGCGGCGGCCGCCAGGAGCGCCTTGTCGCTGGCGACGAAGTTCCACCAAAGGTGGCGCGGGCCGAGCGGCTCGCCGCCGATCAGCACGAAATCCGCGGCGCTGGCGCCCGGGTTTTCGAGCTCGATGGCGCTGGACAGCGGCAGCACGGCCAAGCGTTCGGGCGGCAGTTCGCGGCCGCCAAGGCGCAGGGTCCCGAGCGGGCTGTAGAGCGCTTGCTCCTGCGCCAGGCTCGGCAAGCGCAGCGCGCCGCGGGGCGGCAGCCGCCCGTGCAGGTACAGGGTCGGCGTCGAGGTGCGCACGGGCGAGCGCTGGCCGAGCGCCGTGCCCACCAGCAGGCGCAGGGTGGCGCGCGAGTCGCCGCCGGCCTCCAGCTGGAGCTCGGGGATCCCCTGGGCCGGCACGTGCTGGAAGCTCGGGTCCGCCTGCTCGTCCGCCGAGCCCAGCCCGACCCACAGCTGCAAGCCGTGCAGCCGCCGCGCGCGCCCACGCTCCGCCGGCAGGCGCCGCTCGCTGTGCACCACCCCGCGCCCGGCCACCATCCAGTTGATCGCCCCAGGTTCGATCGGCTGGACCGTTCCGAGGCTGTCGCGGTGCAGGAACCCGCCCTCGAACAGATACGTCACCGTGGCGAGCCCGATGTGCGGATGGCCCGGCACATCGCTGTCCACCTGCGCCGCCAGCTCCACCGGCCCGAAGTGGTCGAAGAACACGAACGGCCCCACCGCGCGCCGCCGCAGGCTCGGCAGCAGCCGCCGCACGGTCAAACCGCCGGCCAGGTCGCTGAGCTTGGGCTCGAGCGCCAGCCAGTCGACCGGATACACGCCGGGCTCGGGTTCCTGGGGCCCCATGGATCGCACGCCCGGCCCCTCAGGCCAGCTCGGTCAGGTCCTCGATCGCGCCGGTCAGGATGCGATGGATCGGGCATTTGTTGGCGATGTCGAGCACCCGCTGGCGCTCTTCATCGGTCAGTTGGCCCTCCACATGGATGCGCCGCCGGAGGCTGTAGTGCACCCGCCCATCGGCGCCCTTGGTCTCCGTGTGCGCGACCTCCACGCGCCAGCCGGTGACCGCCAGCTGCTTGCGCCGCGCGTAGAGCTCGAGGGTCAATACCGTGCAGGCCGCCAAGGCCGAGTCGAGCAGGTCGTGGGGATCCGGCGCCGCGTCGGACGACCCCAGGGTCTTGTCGACATCGCTGCTCCAGCTGTGGCGGCCGTTGGTGAGCGTGGTCAGCGCCCCATGGGCGCGGTGCAGACGGGCTTCGATGGGCATGCCGGGCGATCCTCTGGGAGACGGAGCGGGCGGACTGCCGCTCTCCGCCGCCCCAAGCTAGCAAGCCCGGCCGCCTCGCCCGCAGCCCGGCCCGGCGGGGCCTCTAGCCCACCAGGGTTTCGGTGCGGGGTGCGGCGGTCGTGGGTGTCGCGGCGGCGGGCGGGTGTTGCCAGAGGCCGGCGGAGAGGCGGCGCAGGGGGCGGCCGTCTTCGCTGCGCAGGCGCCAGAGGTAGAGCCAGCCGTTGTCGATCAGGTCGCGCACGGCGGGGTGGCGGGCCAGGATCGCTTCGATGGCTTCGGCGGGGGCTTCGACGAAGACCTGCAGGCGCAGGGGCGGGTGCATGGAGTCGCGGCCGTCGTGCACGGACTGCCAGGGCAGGCCGGTTTGCAGGTCGCCGCCGGAGCCGAGCAGCACGCCCAGCTGGCCGCCCACGGCGTTGTGCAGGACCTTGTTGCCGCTGCCGAACAAGAGCGGATCGACGCTGGAGCCGAAGTACTGCAGGTTGATCCAGTTGGCGACCACCATCGGAGCGGTCAGGATCAGCTCGAGCACGCCGAAGCCGGTGTCGCTGCGCCAGTCGTATTCGTGCAGGAACGAGCGGCCGGCCAGGTCCAGGCCGCGCGTGCGCGAGCGCGGCGCTCGCGCCACACCCCGGCGCCCTGGCCCTGGTGCTGCCGGTGGTGGTGCGCGACGAGCTGGCCGCCGGCACCCTGGTCGAGCGCTGCACGATCCCGCAGATCGCCGAGCGCTTCTACGCCATCACGACCCAGCGGCGCTTCCCGCACCCGCTGCTGGCGGAGCTGCTCGAACAGCCGCTCGGGGCCGTGGCGCCCTGAAGCGCCGTCCCTGGCCCTTGCCCTGGCCGTGTCCACTGCCCTTGCCCCGGCCCCGGCCGCTCTGGGGGCCTCAATCGGGCTGGCGCTCGAAGCGCGGCCGCTCCTGGCCGTCGACGAAGACCCGCTCGAAGAACATACCGTGGGGCCGCACCCACAGGCCGCTGTCGCCCGCGAGCGGCCGATAGAGCACCAGCGCCTCCTCGGTTTCGCTGTGCCGCACGCAGGCCAGCACCTCGTAGAGCGCGCCCTTGTAGTGGCGATAAACGCCGCGCGGCGTGGGCGGCACGCGCTGCGCGGGATCGGGCGGCAGCAGCGCTCCGGGCGCGGCCTGGGCAGCGCCGGTTCCCTCCGCTTGGGCCCCATCCGAACTCGCCCCGGCTGTGCCGCCTGCCCCCGCGCGGGCCCGGGACTCGGACGGCGCCAGCTCCCAGTGCCAGACCAGGCCCGCCTCGTGATCCTGGGCCGTGCCCGTGACCACGAATCCCAGCCGCTCCAGGATGCGCGCCGAGGCGTTTCGCTCCGGCAGGGTTTCTGCGCAGACGATCAGGCCGGGATCGGCCGCCTGGGCCACGGCGACCAGCCAGCGGGCCGTGGCCGCGGCGTGCCCGCGCCCCTGTTCGGAGGCCACGGTGAAGTAGGCGAGCTCGACCCGCCCGTCGCGCGGCGGCCCCGGGAACGCGCCGCCGCCCACGGCGCGCTCCGCTCCGCCCTCGCGCACCAGGCAGACGTAGCCGACCCAGGGCGGCACGAAGCCCAGGGAGCGTAGGAAGCCGGCCAGGATGCGGTTGTTTTCGGCCAGTTCCGCGGCCATCGGCAGCCCGCGCTCCAGGGGCTCGCCGTCCGCGTCGAGCGCGACCCAACGACGTGTCATGGACCCAGCATGGCGTCTGCGGCGCCCCCCGCCCAGCCTGCCGGCGCTTCGGCCCGCGGGCCGCGACCGGCGCCGCGGCGGGCCCGCCGACGCGCCCGCCAACGCGCGCTCCGCATCCGCCGCGTTCTCCCGCCGGCTCGAGGCGCGCCAGGCCGCGCCGTTGCAGCCCACCGGGTCCGCTTCCCATGCTGATTTCCTCCGTTTTCCCGAGCCCTCCCCGACGAGTCCCCCCCGACAAGCCCATGCCGCGCTGGTTCCGCCCGC
>JBIKLM010000030.1:0-17871 GCA_044359835.1 Planctomycetota bacterium | reverse complement strand
CAGGGCCGCCGTGCGGGGCCCGTCGGCGGGGGGGTCGAGCTCGGGCGCCAGGTGCAGGGCCAGCAGGCTGGCCAGGTGGCTGTGGGCCGCCACGGACTCGGCCTGGCTCTGGCCGGCCTGGAGCCAGCCGAGGCGCGGCAGGCGCCCGAGGCCCTGCAAGGCCAGCAGCGCCCACAGGCGCGGGGTCTCGGCGGGATCGGGTCGCGTTGAGGCCATCGCCGCGCGAGCTTATAGTCCCCCGCCCTCCCGGTCGCCCGGGCGCCCCGCGATGCTGCTTTCCCTGCGCCCGAACCTGAGCGAGGCCCAACTGGCCCCCTTGCGCGAGGTCGCCCGGCGTTTGGGGGCCGAACTCTGTTTCCTGGACGAGCGGCGCCTGCTGGCCGAATTGCGGCCGGAGCGCAGCGGGGCCCTGCTGCCGCCGGAGGCCCGTACCTGGCTCGGGGACCTGTCCTGCGTGGCCGCGGTGCTCGAGGCCACCGACGCCCCGGAGCGCCACGAGCGCCGCGGGCGCGCCGACCTGCTGGTCGAGGTCGGCCCGGCGCGCTTCGGGGGCAACGAGCTGGCCCTGGTGGCCGGGCCCTGCGCCGTCGAGGGCGAGGCCAGCCTGGTGGCCCTGGCGCGCGACCTGGCCGCGCGCGGCGCCACGCTGCTGCGCGGCGGCGCCTACAAGCCCCGCACCAGCCCCTACTCGTTCCAAGGCCTCGGACCGAGCGGCCTGGAGCTGCTGGCCAACGCACGCCAGCAGAGCGGCCTGGCGATCCTGACCGAGGTGCTCGATCCCCGCGACGTGGAGGCCGTGGGCCGCGTGGCGGACGCCTTCCAGATCGGCGCGCGCTCGATGCACAACAGCGCCCTGCTGAAGGAGGTCGGCCGCAGCGGCAAGCCGGTGCTGCTCAAGCGCTCCTTCGGGGCCTCCCTGCGCGAATTCCTGCTGGCCGCCGAGTACGTGCTGGCCACGGGCAACAGCCGCGTGATCCTGTGCGAGCGCGGGGTGCGCGGCTTCGACGGCACCACCCGCAACCTGCTCGACGTCGGCGTGATCGCGCACCTCGAGCGCGCCACGCACCTGCCGGTGATCGCCGACCCGTCCCACGCGGCCGGGCGCGCGGACCTGGTGCGGCCCCTGGCTCGGGCGGCCCTGGCGGCGGGGGCCCGCGGCCTGCTGATCGAGGTCCACGACGCGCCCCACGAGGCGCTTTCCGACGGCGGCCAGGCGATCTCGCGGGCGGAGTTCTCGCGCCTGGTCGAAGACGCGCGCGCCCTGGGCGGCCTGCTCGGCCGCCGGCTGGCCACGCTGCCGACCGCCGCGGTGGGTTGACCGGCGGTCGGCCGTCGGCTGTCTTTCGGGCGTCTGCTGAGCGGGCTTTCGGACGGACCGCGCGGCGGACGGGCCGAATCCGCTCGCCGCGGATACATTGCTGACCCCCGCCCCCCCCGATGATGCCCTGTCCGCGCGGCCCCCGAGGCTCCTGGATCCCCCGTTTCGGCCTGCTGGCCCTGCTGCTGACCTCGGGACTGGAACGGGCCCTGGCCCGACCCCAGGGCGGCCAGGCGGAGCCGCCCGCGGAGGCGGCCCCGGCGGCCCTCGAGGTCCGCATCCAGAACGCAGTCCAGCGCGGCGTGGACTTCCTGCTGGACCAGCAGTGCTTCGACGGCTCCTTCGAGGGCCTGGCGCCCCAGTACACCGGCGGGACCACCGGCATCGTCACGCTGGCGCTGCTCAAGTGCGGCGTAGCGCCGGAGCATCCGAGCCTGCAGCGCGCCCTGGCCTACATGCAGGCGCGGCCGCCGCGCGAGACCTACACCGCGGCCCTCTGGCTGATGGTCTATCGGGCCGCGGGCGGGCCCGACCAGCGCAAGCGCATGGAGCCGCTGCTCGATCGGTTGCTCGACTGGAAGAATCAGGAGGGCTGGGGCTATCCGGGCGAATGGCGCGATGGCCAGTGGATGGAGAATCCGGTCCGCGACTTCTCGAACGTGCACTTCGCGGCCTTCGGCATCAAAGCCGCCGAGGAGGCCGGACTGGCGCTGCCCAAGCAGTTCTGGCCCGATCTGGCCCAGATCGTGCTCGGCTACCTGGGTCCCGAGGAGCTGATCGAAGGCGCCGACAAGCAGAAGCGCTATGTGCGCGGCATCGTCTATCGACGCGATGAGAAGACCCCGCGCTCTTCGATCACCTGCGCGGGCGCGGCGCTGCTGCAGCTGAGCCTGCAGGCCGGCCTGCCGGCGCGCCTCGAGCGCTCGGCCCAGGCCGGGATCGAATCCGTTCGCGGCTGGCTCGACATCCACTTTCGCTACGGTGAAAACGTCGGCTCCGGAAACTTCCCGTACTACAACCTGATGGCCCTGGAGCGCGCGGCGGGCCTCAACGGCTGGAGCGAGGTCGCCGGACTGCCGTGGTACGAAAGCGGCGCGACCTGGCTGCTCGACAAGCAGGGGCAGAGCGGCGCTTGGGAGGGGCCCGACAAGGCCGCCAGCCTGGGCAACGAGCTGTCGGACACGGCCATGGCCCTGCTGTTCTTGAAGCGCGCTTCGCGGCCGTCCACGGGCGAGGGAGCGGTCGCCGGGCCGACCGATCGCCTCTCGCTCGAAAGCCCCGACGAGCCGATCTCGCTGCGGCTGCTGCAGCGCAATCCGCTGCTCTGCACGCTGGTCGACTTCGGCCGCGTGCACCGCGAGGCCGCGGAAGCCGGGCCCGCGGGGGGCCTGCGGATCGTGCGCGTCGAGTGGTACCTGGACGAGCGCCTGGCGGCGACCCTGCCCGGCGATCCGAGCCAGCCCTGGCTCGGCGAGCGTTTCGCCGCGCCCATCGAGCTGACCCGCCGCGGGCTCCATCGCGTGCATTGCCGCGCCGAGCTGATCGAGCCCGACGCCCCGGCCGGCGCGAGCGGCCCGACGCGCTGGATCGAAAGCCGCCGGGTCGATGTCTTCGTGCGCGGAGTGCTCGAGCCCTGGATGCTGGCGGCCACCCTACCGGGCAGCAACGACATCCTGGCGCGCGAGCGACGCGAGGGCCTGCGGCTCAGCTTCGAGGCCAGCTCGCGCAACGGCGGCGACCGGCCCGAGCACCTGGTGGACGGCCTGCCCAACACCCTCTGGCTGGCCGAACGGGCCGACGATGCCCCGCGGGTCGTGATCCTGTTCGATCGCCCCGTGCGCGCCGATGCCGTGGTCTTGACCTCGGCTCACTTCAAGCATTCCCTGGCCGAGGAGTACGACCGGCCGCTGCGCCTCGAGCTGCGCCTCGATCGCGCCCAGACGCCGCTGGTCTTCGATGCCCCGCCCGAGGGGTCGCTCGAGACCTGGCGGCTCGAGCTGCCCAAGCCGCAGCGCTTCGACCGGCTCGAGCTGACCATCGTCGAGCGCCGCCCCGGCCGCGGAGCCCCCGGCCTGGTGGGCTTCAGCGGCCTCAGCCTCGAACTCGGCCGTTGAGCGGCGGAGAGCCTGGCCGAGCCGCGCAGCCTGCGAGCCACCCGACCTGCCGTCCGTGGGCCCCGCGCCCGTCGTCCGACGGGCTCTAGAGCCACCGGAAATCGCCGCCCGGATCCACGCCCATTTCCCCCGCCCTCCCCGAACCCATGCGCACGCCCTTCATCGCCGGCAACTGGAAGATGAACCTGACCAAGAGCTCGGCCTTCGAGCTGGCCAAGGCCCTGGCGGCCGGCAAGCCCAGCGGCGGCCGCCCGGTCGAGCTGGCGGTGGCGCCGCCGTTCGTGTTCATCGAGCTGGTGGCCGGCGCGCTCAAGGGCAGCGGCATCCAGGTGGGCGCGCAGAACGTGGCCCAGGAGCTTTCCGGGGCCTTCACGGGCGAGGTCTCCGCGCCGATGCTCAAGGAGGCCGGGGCCAGTTTCGCGATCGTGGGCCACAGCGAACGGCGCCACGTCTATGGCGAAGGGGACGCCCTGATCAACGCGCGCCTGCGCCTCGGCCTGGAAGCCGGTTTGGCCATGATCCTGTGCGTGGGCGAGACCCTGGCCGAGCGCGACGCCGGGCGCACCGAGGAGGTCGTGCGCGAGCAGCTGGTGCGCGGCCTGTCCGGCGTGACCCGCGCCGGCATGGAGCGCGTGACCCTGGCCTACGAGCCGGTGTGGGCCATCGGCACCGGCCGCAACGCCAGCTCGGCCCAGGCCAGCGAGGTGCACCTCTACCTGCGCGGGCTGCTGGCCGGGCTCTACGACGAGCCCCTGTCCGAACGGGTGCGCATCCAGTACGGGGGCAGCGTCAAACCGCAAAACGCGGCCGAGCTGCTCGCGGCTCCGGGGGTCGACGGCGCCCTGGTGGGCGGCGCGGCCCTGGAAGCAGCCTCCTTCCTGGCCATCGCCCGCGCCGCGGCGGGCGCGTGAGAGGCTGAGAAAAGATCGACTCGGGCCCCGCCCGCGCTGCTCCAGACGTCCCCCAGCCGGCCTGACTCCGGATAGCGCCCTTGGGCGCCCCTCGGTACAAGGGGGCGCCAGCCCAGCGACCGTCTCGCTTCCCAGGGCGCCTCCCCGTCCGCTTCTCCGCCCCCTTCCGCATGGCCATCAAGCAGCTGACCGAAGAGCAGATCCGGACCTGGACCCGCGAGCAGAAGGACCGCTGGTGGCTCGAAAACGTCTATCGCGGCAACATGCGTCAATTGACGCTGCGCTCGGCGCTGACGGGCTTCCTGTTGGGCGGTGTGCTTTCGGCCACCAACCTCTACATCGGCGCCAAGACCGGCTGGTCCCTGGGGGTCGGCCTGACCAGCGTGATCCTGGCTTTCGCCATGTTCAGGATCATGGCACGGCTGCGTTTGGCCGACGATTTCACGATCCTCGAGAACAACGCCATGCAGTCGATCGCCACGGCGGCCGGCTACATGACCGGGCCGCTGATCTCGGGCATCGCGGCCTACATGATGGTGCAGAACTACGTCATGCCCTGGCACCAGATGTTGATCAGCAACGTGGTGCTGTCGGTGCTGGGCGTGCTGGTGGCCTTCCCGATGAAGCGCCGCTTCATCAACGAGGAGCAGGCCCCCTTCCCCGAAGGCAAGGCCTGCGGCGTGGTGCTGGACACGCTTTACACCGAGGGCGCCGGCGAAGGCATGTACAAGGCCAAGGTGCTGGTGGGCGCGGGCCTGTTCGCCGGATTCCTCAAGTTCATCTCCGGCGAGGGCTACATGAAGTACCTGCAGGTGCAGGTGCTGAAGCTCGGCAAGGTGGTGTTCCAGTTCCCGGAGCACATCGACGCCTGGTACTACAAGCTGGTCGAGGCAGGCAAGGCCTCCGTGCCGACCCTGCGCGGCATCGACATCCGCAACCTGGGCCTCTCGCCGACCCTCGATCTGGCCATGTTCGGTGCGGGCGGGCTGATGCACGTGCGCTACGCCACCAACATGTTCCTGGGCCTGGTGGCCAGCTACGCCCTGCTGGGACCCTGGGCCGTGGCCAGCGGCTGGGTGCAGAAGAACCAGGTGGCCCTCGAGGTCGGCCAGAAGTTCGGCTACCGCGACGTGCTGCTGGGCTGGCTGCTGTGGCCCGGCGTGGCCCTGATCGTGACCGCCAGCCTGGCCGGTTTCCTGGCCAAGCCCCAGGTGATCCTCTCGGCCTTCAAGGGCCTGACGGGCGGCAAAGGCGGCAAGTCAGCGGAGCAGGATCCGCTGCGCGACATCGAGCTGCCGCTCAAGGTCTCCTTCATCGGCATCCCGATCGTAGGGGCCCTGGGCGTGTACCTGACGCACCGCTGGTTCGGCGTGGACTACTGGCTCGGTGCCCTGGCGATCCTGCTGACCATGCTGCTGACCGTGATCGCCGCCAACTCGACGGCCCTGACCAGCATCACCCCGACCGGGGCCATGTCGAAGATCACCCAGTTCACCTTCGGGGTGCTCGATCCGAAACACGCGGCCACCAACCTGATGACCGCCACGATGACCACCGAGGTGGCCAGCAACGCCTCGAACCTGCTGATGGACATCAAGCCCGGCTACATGCTGGGCGCCAAGCCGCGCCAGCAGGCCATCGGCCACCTGATCGGCATCCTGGCGGGCGGCCTGGCCTCCACGCCGCTGTTCTACGTGCTGTTCCTCGCCGGCCACCCGGACAACCCGCTGACCACGCCGCGGCCCGAATACGCCGGCGACAACATCCAGACCTACCTGACCCGCGGCGAGGAGTTCGGCTTCCCGGGCGCCCTGCAATGGAAGGGCGTCAGCGATTTCGTGACCAACCTGCAGAGCGACGCCGGCCTGGGCGCGATCATGCATCCCTCGGCGCTCAACGCCATGCTGATCGCCGCCGTCGTCGGCCTGGTGTTCGAGCTGTTGCGCAGCTGGA
Source organism: Planctomycetota bacterium (assembly GCA_044359835.1). GTDB lineage: Bacteria > Planctomycetota > UBA1135 > UBA1135 > JBIKLM01. The sequence continues at coordinate 11,575 of JBIKLM010000030.1, read as the reverse complement.
CCCAAAACCGCTCGCTGTTTGCGCCGCTGGCCTTCGGCCTCGGCTTCGTACTGCCGCCGGACTCGACCTTCTGGATGTTCTTGGGCGCCCTGTTCTTCTGGGTCTGTCATCAACTCTTCGGCAAGGCCGAAGGCCGCCTGCCGAAGCGCCTGTTCGTCGACAGCCTCGAACCGATCTGCGCCGGTCTGATCGCCGGCTCCTCCCTGGTGGGCATCGGCGACATCCTGATCCAGACCTTCCTGCTGAAGGCCTGAGAAGGGCCGCCGGCCAGCGCCGGGCGGGCCTGGCCCGCCCCGGGGCGCTGCTCAGGCCTTGTCCTCGAGCTCCTGCCAGCGCGCCAGGGCGGCTTCGATCTCGGCTTCGATGGCGCTGGCGCGGGCCTTGGCCGCGCTCTGCTCGCCGGGCGGGCGGCGGAAGAAGTCGGCGCTGGCCAGGGTCTCGGCGAGCTTGCGCTGCTCGGCCTCCAGGGCCTCGATGCGCGCCGGCAGGCCCTCGAGTTCCTTGCTTTCCTTGAACGACAGGCCGGCCTTCTTGGTGCGCGGCCGCGGGGCTTCGGCGCTCGGCTTGGGCTCCTGGCGCGCGGGCGCCGGATCGGCCAGGGGCCGCGCTTCGAGCCAGCCCGGGGCGCCCGCGATGACCTCGCGCCAGCGGCCCGGCGCTTCGTAGACCAGCGCAGCGGTGGCCACGTTGTCGAGGAAACGCCGGTCGTGGGACACCAGCAGCAGGGTGCCCTCGAACTCGGCCAGCAGGTTCTCGAGCAGCTCCAAGGTCTCGAGGTCCAGGTCGTTGGTGGGCTCGTCGAGCACCAGCAGGTTGAGCGGGCGCGCCAGCAGCTTGGCCAGGGCCAAGCGGTTCTTCTCGCCGCCCGAGAGCGTGGACACCGGGGCGCGCGCCTGGGACGAGCTGAACAAGAAATCCGCCAGGTAGGACAGGCCGTGGCGCGAGCGCCCGGCGATCACCACGCTGTCGGATTGCCCGCAGACGTTCTCGAGGGCGCTCTTGTTCGGATCGAGGTCCAGGCCGAGCTGGTCGAAGCGCCCGAGGGCCCACTTGGTGCCGCGCTCGACGCGGCCCGACTGCGGCGCCAGCTCGCCCAGCAGCAGGGCCAGCAGGGTGCTCTTGCCGCAGCCGTTGGGGCCGATCAGCGCCAGGCGGTCGCCGCGGTTGACGGTCAGATCGAGGCCCGCGGCGATCGGTCGGTCCGGGAAGGCGAAACCGAGCCCGCTGGCGCGCAGCACCAGTTCGCCGCCGCGATCGGCCTGTGCCAGGTTCAGCTTGGCGTTGCCGACCCGCTCGCGGCGCTGACGGCGCTCTTCGCGCATGGCCACCAACCGGCGCACGCGGCCCATGTTGCGCGTGCGGCGCGCTTCGACGCCGCGCCGGATCCAGGCCTCCTCCTGGGCCAGGACCTTGTCGAATTCGGCGTTTTGGTGCTCTTCGGCGGCCCACTCCTGCTCGCGCCGTTCGAGATACCGCTCGTAGTCGCCGGGGTAGGAGCGCAGGCGGCCGCGGTCGAGGTCCAGGATGCGCGTGGCCACGCGCTGCAGGAAGGCCCGGTCGTGGGTCACGAACAGGATCGCCCCGGGGTATTCGAGGCAGGTCTCCTCGAGCGCCAGGATCGCGCCCACCTCGAGGTGGTTGGTGGGCTCGTCCAGGATCAGCAGGTCGGCCTTGGCCGCCAGGGCGCGGGCCAGCAGCACGCGCCGCTTGAGGCCGGCGGAGAGGGTCGCGAACTGGGCGGCGGGGTCGAGCTCGAAGCGCGCCAAGAGCCGCTCGAGCTCCCACTCGGGCTGGCCCGGGGGCTGGCCGGCGGCCACCAGCGTGCCCACGTCGCCCGAGAGCTCGCGCGGCACCTCCTGGGGCAGGCTGGCGATCGAGAGCCCGCCGCGCAGCCGGCGCTTGCCCTCGTCGGCCTTGAGCTCGCCGGCCACCAGGCGCAGCAGGGTCGATTTGCCGGCCCCGTTGCGGCCGAGCAGGCCGATGCGCTCGCCCGCTTCGATGGCCAGGTCGGCGCCGTCGAACAGGAGCGTGCCGCCGATCTGGTGCCGCAGAGCTTCGAAGCTGAGTTCCGCCACGGGGGCAGGTTAGCGCCGCGCCGCCCCGGAAAGCGCGCCCGGGCAGGCGCTCAGCGGCGGCTCTCGACGCCCGGCCGTGGGCCGGGCTCCGCGGCCACGGGCCGGTCTCGCGGTCGCCCATGCCAGCGCTCGGGTCGATGCGCTCGCGGACCAGGTCCGCCCTGCGAGGCCGCGGGCTTCCGCTCGCGGATCGCCGGCCACTTCCCGCCGCGGCCGCCGCACCTCGAGGAGGCGCCCGGGGCCGCCTTGCTTTTCGGCCCCGGGCCTGGGAGCCCCGCGGCGCGCGCTCGTCCGAGCCGCGCAGCTCCGGCACCCCGCGCCCTGCCCGCTTGTCGCCGCCCCGGCGTCGGTGTCTGCTAGGGGACCTCGGCATGCTGCTGCACGTCCTGCTCTACCTTTCGCTGGCCTTCTCGGGTTTCGCCCTGATCGCGCTGCTGCTGCTGCGCCAGGCGGTCGCCGAGCAGGGCGTGGCACCCCGTCCGGCCCTGGCCCGCGCCAGCCGCCTGGCCGGGCTGTTGTTCCTGCTGGCCGGCGGCGCCATCGCTCTCGGGCCCGGCCCGCAGAGCGCCTCCCTGATGGCCGGTCGGAACTTTCCCGAGGCGGACCTGGCCCCCCAGCCCCCCTCCGCAGGCCCGGAGGCCGGGGCCGAGCCCGCCCGCCCCGGCGGGGGCGCCACGGCCTCCGGCGCCGCCGGCGCTCCGTCCGGGGCCGGCGCGCAGTAGACTGGGCGCCCCTCGAAAGCCGGTCCAGCCGCCGGCGATCCGGGTCCCAAGCCATGCCGGTCACGCCCTTCTATCTGCTGTTCGTGCTCAGCGCTCTGCTGCTGATCGTGGTGATCCTGATCCAAGAGGGGCGCGGCGGCGGCCTCGGCGACGCCTTCGGCGGCGCCGGCCAGCAGACCTTCGGCGTGGGCACGCGCGGCATCACGCGCTTCACCAGCTGGGTCGGCGCGGTGTTCCTGGCCAGCGCCGTGGCGATCACCTACATCGAGAAGATCAATTCCGGCGGTCTGCTCAACGACCAGAACCTGATTCCCCAGGTCGAGCCCGATTCCGCGGCGCCGCCCCCGAGCGCCCCGACGCCGCCCGCCGGCGGCTGACCCGCGGGCCGCTTTCGACGGCTCCTTCAACCTCGGCCGGCGAACCTTCCGCGGCGGGCGGCTGGGCCCCCGGTGCCAGCCCGCGCGGACGGACTCGTAAAAATCAGGTCCCGGGCTGCGCCTGAGCCGCGAACACCGGGCTGTCCGCCGCCTGTTGAGCCGCCTCCGTCGGCCACCGAGGCTGGGATCCCGCGCCCGCCTTTCCCGCCGGCGCGATGCGGCCGCCGCGGTCCTCCGGTCGCTACCCTCACAGCGGATGGCCCTGCGCTCCCGTGCGCAGCAACGCCAGCCCGCTGCCCCCCAGACCCCCCCGAGGCTCCCGTGGAACCGGCCCAAGTTCTCGACCTGCTGCGCCGCTCGGACGCCCTGCTCGAGGGCCACTTCGAGCTCTCCTCCGGCCTGCATTCGGATCGCTACTGCCAATGCGCCCTGGCGCTGTGCGATCCGCGCCACGCCGAGCAGCTGGCCCGCGGCCTGGCCGCCAAGCTGCGCGGGCTTTCGATCGACGTGGTGGTCGGGCCGGCCCTGGGCGCGGTGGTGATGGCCCATGAGGTCGCCCGGGCCCTCGGCGTGCGCGGCCTGTTCACCGAGCGCAAGGACGGCCCGATGGCCCTGCGGCGCGGCTTCCGCGTGCGCCCCGGGGAGCGCGCCCTGGTGGTCGAGGACGTGGTCACCACCGGCGGCTCGGCCAAGGAGGTCGTGGCGGTGCTGCGCCAGCTGGGTGCCGAGCCCGTGGCGGTGGGCTGCATCGTCAACCGCTCCGGCGGCAATCCCTTCCAGGACCTGGGCCTGCCGCTGTTCTCCCTGGCCGAGGTCACCGCGCGCACCTGGCGACCGGAGGAGGCCCCGGCGGAATTCCGCGGCTCGACCCCCGTCAAGCCGGGCAGCCGCGTGGGGCCCAAGTCCTGACCCGAGGCCCGCTGCCGTGCCCGTCCGCACCCTGCGCTCGATGACCGGTTTCGGCGCCGCGCGCCGCGAAGCCGAGTTGTCCGGCCGACGCATCGGCGCCAGCGTCGAGGTGCGCTCGGTCAACCACCGCTATCTGCAGGTCAAGGTGCGCGCGCCGGGCGAGCTGCCGGACCTCGAGCCGGCCGTGGAGGCCCTGTGCCGCGAGCGGCTCGAGCGCGGCGCGGTGCAGGCCGTGGTGCGGCTCGAGCTGCCCGCCGCGGGGCTGGCCCCGAGCATCGATTGGCCGGTGCTGGAGGGCTACCGGACCCTGGCCCAGGAGGTGGCCCAGAGGCTCGGGATCTCCGCGGAGCTCGATCTGGACGATTGGCTGGCCCTGCCCGGGGTGCTGCGCTCGGCCGCGCCGGCTTTGGACGGGCCTTCCGTGCTCGAACTGTGCCTGTCGGCGGCGCGCGCGGCGCTCGACGAGCTGGTGGCCATGCGCGAGCGCGAAGGCCGCGCCCTGCGCCTCGATCTCGAGCGCCACGCCGCGGCCCTGGCCAAGATCGCCGCGCGCATCGAGCGCCGCTCGCCCCAGGCGGTCAAAGCCCAATTCAAGGCGCTCGAACAGCGCCTCGGGGCCCTGCTCGGCGCGCGCGCCCAGGACCTCTCGCCGGCGGACCTGGCCCGCGAGCTGGCGCTGCTGGCCGACAAGAGCGACGTGGCCGAAGAGCTGGCGCGCCTCTCCAGCCATCTCGAGCAATTGGCCGGCTTCCTGGCCTCCAAACAGCCCGTGGGGCGGGCGCTGGATTTCCTGGTGCAAGAGCTCAACCGCGAGGTCAACACGATCGGCTCGAAATGCGCCGATGCCAAGATCGCCGCCTGGGTGATCGAGGCCAAGACCCATGTCGAACGCCTGCGCGAGCAGGTCCAGAACGTCGAATGAGGATCGATCTCCCGCCCGCCGCGCATGGCCCCGATTCCGCGGGCCCCGCTTCCGCCGGCCCCGCGCGCCGCTCCGGCCGCGTGCTGCTGGTCTCGGGCCCCTCCGGCAGCGGCAAGAGCACGCTCTGCAAACGGCTGCTGCTCGACCCGCGCGTCGAGTTCTCGGTCTCGGCCACCACGCGGCCGATGCGCGCCGGCGAGCAGGACGGGCGCGAATACCACTTCGTCAGCAAAGAGCGCTTCCGCCAGCTGATCGAGCAGGGCGCCTTCATCGAACACGCCGAGGTGCACGGCAACCTCTACGGCACGCTCAAGGAGCCCATGCAGCGCGCCCTCGAGAATGGCCGGGTCTACCTGGTCGAGATCGACGTGCAGGGCGCCCTGCAGCTGCGCCAGCTGGGCATCGAAGGCGTGTACGTGTTCATCGACGTGCCTTCCATGGAGGTGCTGCGGCAGCGCTTGGTGGCGCGCGGCACCGACGCGCCCGATGTGATCGCCCGGCGCCTGGCCAAGGCCGAATGGGAGCGCTCCGAGCGGGTCAAATACGACCATGTGATCGTCAACGACGATCTGGAGCGTTCCTACGCCGAGCTCCTGCGTGTGGCCGGGCTCGATTCTCCCCAGCGTCCCGACGTCAGCCGCCGATGAGCCAGATCCTGCTCGGATGCGCCGCCTCGGCGGCCCTGCACAAGGCCTGCGACCTGGCCAGCAAGCTGACCCAGGCCGGCCACCGCGTGCGCGCGGTCTTGACCCCGCGCGCGGCCCAGCTGATCAGCCCCCAGCTGTTCGAGGCCCTGACCGGCGAGCCCGCCAGCGTCGACGAGTTCGAGGCCGGGCGGCGCACGGCCATGGACCACATCGAGCTCGGCAAGTGGGCCGAGGTGGTGCTGATCGCGCCGGCTTCCGCCGACCTGATCGCGCGCCTGGCCCTGGGGCTCGGCAGCGATCTGCTCGGCACCGCCGTGCTGGCCACGGCCCCGGGCACGCGCAAGTTCCTGTGCCCCGCGATGAACCCGCACATGTTGGTCCAGCCGCCGGTGCGCCGCCACCTGGCCCAACTGACCGCCGACGGCTGGACCGTGGTCGAGCCCGGCGAGGGCCACATGGCCTGCGGCGACGGCGGCAAGGGCCGCTTGCCGGAACCGGCCGAGATCGTCGCGCTCTTGAAGCACGCCTTGGCCTGAACGCTCGCCCGACGCCATGAGCAAGCCCCGCGCCCCGATCGCGCCCCAGCGCACCGATCCCGATGGCCCCGCGACCAACGCGGCGCGCCGCGCGGGCGACCGGGGCCGAACCGCGGCCCGCGCGGTCCCCAAGCGCTCCGCAGGCCGACGGGCCGCGTCCCCGGCCGGTCCCGAGCGCGGCCGCAAGTCCCCGGGCTCACCCGCAAGCTCGCCCCCGGCGCGCGGACCGCGCCGCGTGCTCGTGACCGCCGGCCCGACGCGCGAATACATCGATCCGGTGCGCTACATCTCCAACGAGTCGACCGGCAAGATGGGCTTCGCCCTGGCCGCGGCCGCCGCCGCGCGCGGCGACCTCGTGACCCTGATCACCGGGCCCGTGCACCAGCCCACGCCGCCCGGCGTGGTGCGCATCGACGTCCAGAGCGCGCGCGAGATGCTGGCCGAGCTCAAGCGCCATTTCCAAGCCGCCGATGCCCTGTACATGACCGCCGCGGTGGCCGACTGGCGCCCCAAGCGGCGCCTGGCGGGCAAGTGGCGCAAGAAGGATGGCGGCACCCAGACGGCGTCGATCGAACTGGTGCGCAATCCGGACCTGTTGGCCACGGTTTCGAAGCGCAAGGGCGGCCGCCTGGTGGTCGGCTTCGCCCTCGAAACCGGCGACGGCCAGCGCCGCGCCCTGGCCAAACTGCGCCGCAAGAACGCCGACTACATCGTGCTCAACGACCAGACCGCCCTGGGCGCCGACCGCAGCACCGTCACCATCCTCGGCCGCGACGGCTCCTCGCGCACCCTCGCGCAACGCCCCAAATCCGAAATCGCCGCGGCCCTCGCGGCCCTCGAGGCCCCCGCCCCGGCTTGATCGGGGGGCTCCCATGCCGCTGCGCGGCCCCGATGCACGAGCCACGATCTGGTCGCGGTGCTCCCGACCGACGCCGGACCTCCCTGCTCCCGAAGGCGCCCGCCCGGTCCGAACCGACTTCCCCTCGGGCTGCCCCAGGTCAGAGATCGAAGTGCGGCCGCGAGGTCAGAGCGAAGCCCTTGCTCGTGCCGGAGCTGTCTGATTGCCGGACCTACGTGCTTGTTCCAGGTGTGCGGGATTCCCGGCAGGGTCCGTCCGAGAATGCCGCCCCAGGTCATCGCGCATCAAAGCCCCTCCGGCAAGACGACAGTGGAGAGGCGCTCGAGGGTGTTCGAAGGGAGGGCCAGGCGGCGGGCGAGGGTGGGCCAGGTGGAAAGTGTGGCCCGGAGTCCGGATTCGATGCGGGCCGCTTGGTGGCTGGTCAGTCGGTAGAGGTCGGCTGTGGCGCGGAGGTTGGCGGGCAGCGGGCGCGGGTCGGAGGCGTCGATGGCGATCGCGTGTTCTCGGCGGTCGAGCTCGGGGTTTTGGTCGAACGCAGGGGCCAAGGTCCAGCCTGTGGCGGCTCGCAGGAAGCCGTGGTTGCGCAGGTGATCGTCGCGGTTGCCGGTCAGGATGTTGAACAGGATGCGGCGGTAGAGTTGGTGGAGGTCGCGCTCGACGAAGGCGACGTCGGCATGATTCTGCAGGGCTTCGGCGATCTCGAGGTAGCTCGATCCTTCGCCATCCGTACGGCCCAGCAAGGTCATGGCCGACCAGTACATGCGTCGCCGCGAACCTTGGCGATCGAATCGCTGGACGCAATAGGTTCGCCCGCGCACGCCGAGCGCTAGCAGGCGCGCCGGTGGAACGTCGATACCGCAAGCGCTGGCGAGTTCGTGCAGCAGGAACTCGGCGCCGCCGACATCGATGCGATCGTCCCGGGATGGAAACTTGGCGATCCAAAGGGTCCCGTCGGTGTCGCTGAAAGTCGCTTTGGGACGCGCCCCGCCGAGGCTGCTCCCGGGTTGGAGCAGGCTGGCGATCTCGCGGTCGAGCTCCGCATTCGCGTCGGCTTCGAGTCGCTCCGCGGCGGCTTCGAGTTCCCGCAGGCGGCTGATCGGGGGGATGCCCGGAATGCGGTCGTCGAGCCAGCGCTTGGCATCGGGATCCTGGAAACGGAGGGCGCCCAGGCGGCTCGCGTCCTGGACTCCGAGCAGGGTGTCCCACTCGGACAGGCTGCGCGGGCGGCGACCTTCGCAGCCGGCTTGTTCCCGCTCGCGGCGATCCATCAGCCGGCGGCCCCAGCGGTCGGGCGACGTGTCGCGGAAGGCGCCGTGCAGGCTCCGATCGGCTCCGGGGAAGTAGTCCCCAGGTCCCAGCGGCAGCTCGGGGTCGATCGGGAAGCCGGGACCCGCTTCGGACAGCCATGGATCCGCGTAGCGGAATCGCACGATCTGGTGGCCGCGGGAGTTGCTGGCCTCGAGCCGGCCCACGAGCAGGGGGGCGCTCGAAAGCTGGTGGTCGTCGATCCAGACTTGCACGGGTGCCATCAGCCTTCGACCTTGCCCCGCGGGGGGGCCTTTTGGGCCTGGTCCTGGAGTCGACGGCCGAGGGTGTCGTCCGCGGCGAGGTGTTCGAGATCGTCCGAGAGGCCGAGAACGGCGAGGAACCGGATCAGGGTGGCGAGACTGGTGGAAGCGTTGCCGGATTCGAGCTTGGCCAGTGTCTGCTTGGAGACACCGACGCGGGCGGCGACCACGGCTTGGGTCAGGCGCCGGCGCTGGCGGGCCAGGCGAAGCCGGTCGCCGAGGGCTTCCAGTTGCTTCTGAGAGCGGGGAAAGATCGGCACGGTTCGCTTGGCCATGGGTGATAAAATGGACTCTTGAACACCAAAAGTCGATTTTATTCATCCTTCTGGGCTTGGATGGGCGCCCCGGAGGGATTCCTGACAGGAGCCCGGGGACAGCCGGGAGGACTGCCGGATCCCAGTGGAGCGGGACGGCTGCGGGGGCGCCTCGGGGAACCTCTAGATTGGAGTGCAGGCCATCGGCGGATCAGGTATCTGGACGGGTGGCAGCCTCAGCCATGCCGACTGCCCTGACGTCTCGATGCCTCCGCGCTGTCTTTCGGTCCCAGGTCGTCGCCGCCCTGGGTGGCCTGCTGGCCGGCGGTGGGGAATTCGCTTGCGGCCAAGCCGCGGCGCTGCAGGAGCAGCGCGGTGGGAACGCCGCCGATGCGGAGCAGCGCGTGCGGGAGCTCGGGGCGGAGCTGCTGGCGAGCGAGGTGTACCCGGGTTTCGTGGTGGGTTGGATCACGCCGGAGGAGCGGCGGGCGATCGGGTTCGGGGTTCTCGGCGTGCTCGATCCGCGGGCGCCGGATGGCGGCACCCTGTTCGAGATCGGCTCGGTGACCAAGGTCTTCACGGGGCTGCTGCTGGCGGATGCGGTCGTGCGCGGCGAGTTGGCCCTGGACGATCCGTTGGCCAGCCGGCTGCCGGAGGGCTGGAGCGTGCCGGCGTTCGTGGGGCCCGCCGCGGGCGAGCCGAGCCCCGGGGCGCCCTCCGGTGCGGGCGGGTCTACGGGGTCCGGTGGCCCGACCGGCGCCGCACAGGCCGAGCCGATCCGGCTCTGGCATCTGGCCACGCACACCTCGGGGCTGCCGCGGCTGCCGCCCGGGATCTTGTCTGCGGATCCAGCCGATCCCTACGCCGCTTTCGCGGCGGCCGACCTCCAGGCGGCCCTTGCGGGCCTCAGCCTGCGGCGCGCCCCCGGCAGCGCCTACGCCTACAGCAATCTGGGCGCCGGGCTGCTGGGCTTCTGTTTGGCGGGGGATGCGGCTGCCCTGGATCGACGCTTCGGCGAGCGCCTGTTCGGACCCCTCGGCATGGGGGACACGCGCATCCGGCTCGAGGAAGCGCAGCTGCGGCGGCTGGCCCAGCCCCACGGCGAAGGCGGCCGGGCCGGCAGCCGCTGGGGCTTCGAGGCCCTGGCGGGCGCGGGCGCGCTCCATTCGAGCGTCGACGATCTGCTGCGCTTTGCGGCGATCGAGCTCGGGCTGGCGTCGGCCGATCCAAGCTCGCCGGGCGCCGCGGAGGGCCTGCCCGCGACCCTGAAGGCGACGCTCGAATCGGCCTGCCGCGAACGCTGGAGGAGTCCGAAGGGCGACCTGGCCATGGGCCTTGGCTGGCATCTCGAGCCCGAGAGCGGCGTGCGCTGGCACAACGGCCAGACCGGCGGCTACCACTCCTATCTGGCCATCGATCCGGCCCGGAGCCATGGGGTGGTCGTGCTGGCCAACGCGGGCGCGGGGCAGGCCGATGCGCTCGGCGCGCGCCTGCGCGCGCTGCTCGCGGGCGAAGCGGTGCCGGGGCTCGGCCTGCGCGCCCCGGTGGCCCTCGAACCCGCGGCCCTCGAGCCCCTGGTGGGGGAGTATTCCGCCGGATTCCTGCAGCGCCGACGGGTTTTCCGCGAAGGCCCACGCCTGTTCCTGGCCGAGACCGGGGCCGAGCCCGTGCGCCTCTATCCCCTGTCGCCGACGCGCTTTTTCGCCGGCGGCGACGAGCGCGAGTTCGAATTCGAGTTCGAAGGCGACGCTGGCTCGGGCCCTGCCTCGGCCCTGGTCGCGCTGCGCGGCGAACGCCGCGAGCGGGCCAAGCGGATCGTGCCCAAGCCCGCCGAGACCGAGTGAGCGGGTGCCGAGCGAGCCGGGGCCGAGAGGTCCGCGAAGCGTGAGCCCGCTGCTCGGGGAGCCGGCGGGCTCGGCGTCGCACGCGCGCCTCGGGCAGCTGCGCCCGGCACCGCGGCGGGCAGCCGCCGCGATTCAGGGGGCCTTGCGGTACTCGTAGACCAGTTCGACGCGCTGGCCGAGTTCGACCTCGACCGCGCGCTCTTCGGGGGCCAGGAAGCCCTCGAGGGACGGCGGCACGATCGTGTAACGGCCGGGCTGGGTCAGCTTGAAGCGCAGCTGGTGGCTTTCCACGTTGCAGCTGGCGGGCACGGGCTCGCGATTTTCGGCGCGCAGCACGCGCAGGTCCAGCTCGAAGCCGATCGGCAGGTTCACCCCAGCGCTGGTCAAGCGCAGGATCAGCTCGCCGATCGGGTGCAGCTCGATGCGCTGCTCGCGCGGCTCGCCGGGTCCGACCGCGAGGCGGTTCAATTGCCGATCGGCGTAGCCCTCGAGCCGCGTGAAGACATCGATAGGCCCGCTGGGGGCCTGCAACCGGTAGGCCCGGGCCTGCGCGTCGTAGGCCACATTGTGGAGCATGCCCGAGTCGACTTCCGCTGGGCGCGTGGGGCACCAGGAGACGGTCTGTGGCCGCAGCTCGGCGCCGCTGCGGGTGTCGACGAAGCGCAGCAGCAGATCGGCGGGCTCAGGGACCTCGAGCCGCACAGCGGGGCCGGGCAGGGCGGCCACATCGAGCAGGAACGAGGCCCAGCTCGGCACCACCTGGAGGTGGTAGCGTCCCACCTCGAGGTTCTCGATCGAGAAGGAGGCCGCGTAGGCCCCCTCGGGCGCGGTCGGCTGCGGTTCCAGCCGGTGCATCTGCATG
>JBIKLM010000318.1:0-5249 GCA_044359835.1 Planctomycetota bacterium | reverse complement strand
GCCGGCCGACGCCGGCGGACGGCCGCCGGCGATCGGCCCGCGAGCAGCGCTCGCTGAGGATCGAGCGCTCGAAATCCAGCGCTCGGAATCACTGCCCGATGATCACTCGCAGATGATCACTCGCAGATGATCACTCGCAGATGGTCACTGGCGGATGATCACTGCCCGATGGTCACGCGCCAGCGGTCGGTGATCGAGAGGTTCGGATAGACCGGGCAGGGCGATGTCAGGGGGTTGAAGGTGGTCCATTGCACGGTCACCTGGGCGCCGACCAGGCTCGGCTTGCAGGGGATCACGGCCACGGCGCTGGCGGTGCCGCCGAGCTGCGGATCGAACTGCACCAACGAGGCGCCGGAGACTTCGAAGGGCAGCCACAGGCAGGCGCCGCAGGGCACCGCCAGGTTCGGGTCGGCGGTGGTGATGTTGTAGAAGGCGGCCAGGGTCGTCGGCGGCAGGTTGGTCAGGAAGGTGTACCACCAGGAGGAGCCGATCGAGGGCGCGCCGTTGAAGCCCAGCGTGCCGGCATTGCCACAGCCGCCGCCCAGGTTCTGGTAGCTGCCGCCCTGGGCGTTGTTCTCGAGCAGTTGGGCGCTGATGTCGTGGGTGCTGTTGCTTGGGCTGAGCGCGGACCAGACCGCCAAGCCGCTGTCGTCGTAGTAGGCGCCGCCGCTGGTGGGCGTGGCGATGGCGATCCAGTCGTCGCCCGAGCCATCGCTGAGGTCCAGGGTGAAGCTGCCCTCGCAGGCGGTGCAGGTCGCGCTATCGAAGCCCTTGATCAACAGGGCATCGCTGCCCCCCAGCAGCGCATCGGATCGCCAGCCGATCCAGGTCTTGCCTTGGCTGAAGCCTACGCCGGGGGCGCTTGGCAGGAGCAGAAGGCTGCCGGACGCCACGGTCACCGGCGTGCCGACACTCGCGCTCGCGGTGCTGAAGTTATAGCTGACCGGAACAGCTCGAATGTTCTGCACGCCACTGCTGAGCAGGTCCTCGAAGGCACAAACCCACTGACGGTCGTAGCCGTCCACGTCTGGCGCGTTGACGCTGACGCCGCTGGCGGAGAACACTGTGAAGCTCGGACCGGAAATCGTCCCATCCACGTTGAAGACTCGCCCGCTGAGGGTCGAATTGGTCGAGAGCAGGGTCGTGCGCTTGGCGACCACCAGGGCCTGTCCGAAGACGCCGGTCGTGCGGGCGACCGCAGGCTGCGAAAAGCTGTTGAGGGTCAGCGGGTTGTCGCTGAACAGGGCCTGGATCGGGTCGCTGTCTACGAAGACGCCCAGGCTGTTCCAGTAGAAGTGGCGGAGCGCGATACGGTCGTTGGCCGTGTCATGCCAGACGACGCAGAAGTCGGCGTTCAGTCCGGCGTCGTTTTCGATGCCCTCGCCGACCACATCCGGGTCGATCTGGGGCGCGGTGCCGCTCGAGATCACCACGCTCGGGGTGGCGAACACGACGAAGTTGCTGTCCAAGGTCACATAGCGGATCTCGTGCACCGCGCCGCTGGGCATAAACAGATTGGGCTCGCGCTGCTGCCACGCAACCACCCACTTGTTGTCGCGGTTGACGTTGGCGACCGCCGGATTCGTGGCTTGGCGGTTGGAGGATGCCGTGCTGAGCTGCACGACGCCGCTGGTGAAAGCGCCGCCGCCGCTGACGCGACGCGCGTAGATGCGGCTTTCGGTGGCAGAGATCGCACGCTGCCAGGAGAGCAGATATTGATCGCTGCTGGCGTCGTAGGCGGCGTCGGGGCGCGAATCGTCGTTGCTGACGAAGATCGTGTCGCCGGCGACCGTGAACACGTTGCCGACCAGCGGGTCGAGCACCAGCGGGTAGTCGGCGCTCTCGACGAAACTCTCGGGCAGGCTCAGCTCCAGCCGATCCCCGATCAGCTGCAGACGCCCGGCGATCCGATCGCCGTCCGCGTCGATGCCGGTCACGGCGCCGATCGAGAGGCCGCCAACGCCCTCCAAGGCGAATTCGAGGCCGCTGGTGGAGGCCCGGCGCGGGGCCCCGAAGGTCGTCTCGAGGTCCAGCTCGACTACCAGGTCGCCATGGCCGGCGGGCTTCTCGGCAAAGCGATAGGACAGCTCCAGGCCGGCCTCGCTGGCGGTCCAGGACTCGCTGATGCCCGGGGCGATCGAGCGCGTCAAGGCCTGGGCCGCAGCGCTGTAGGCGCTCGGTAGGGCCCCGGCCGCCAGGGAGGTCGCGCCGCGGCGCGCCCCCTGGAACGAGAGGCCCAGGGTCTGGGTCGCGGGCGCACGGCGGCCGAGGTGCGGCGTGAACTCGAGGCCGGCGGAGCCGAGCGCGGCGCTGTAGCGGGGGCCGTGGACCAGGAATTCGCCGGCGCGCTCCGTGGGTTGCACGGAGACGCCGGCGTGCAGGCTGGCGCGCTCGGAGATCGCGCGGATCGAGGAGGGCAGCTCGCCGGCGGGCGCCGGAGCGGCCGCAGGCAGCAGGGAGAGGGCGAGGAGAGCGGTGTGCATGGCTCTGGGGGAAACGGAGGGGGGCTCTGCGCGGAGATCCGCCGCGCCCCCCCTCCCGTCCCGCCCGGCCGAGGCAAAAAAATGGGCCCGCGGCGCGCTGGCCAGAACGCGGCACGGCTGCCCGGCTCCACGGCTGCCCGGCTCCACGGCTGCCCGGCTCCACGGCTGCCCGGCTCCAGGGCTGAAGTGCGGCAGTGCGGCCGTGCGGCTGGCGCGGCGCGCCGGCAGCAACGGCGAACGCGGGGCGGTCCACGGCCACCGCCCGCGGACCCGGCGCTGCGAGCGCCACGCCGACCGCCTCCGCCTGGGAGGCGGTGCTGCCGCCGGGGCTTCAGCGCGGGCCCGGCCCCGCCTCCAGCAGCCGCGCGCCGCCGTCCGGATCCAGGACCAGCAGGGCAAAGCGCTCGGCGCGCGGGCCCGGCGGCGTGCGGGCGGAGTAGTCGAAGCGCCCCAGCAGGTCGGTGTAGCCGTCCTTGTGGAAGCGCACCTGGCCGTCCGGGTCGCGGACGTACACCTTGACGTAGGCCGCCGGAGCCGGGCGACCATCGGGCTTCTGCGCGGTCAGGCGGCCCTGCGTCTCGGACAGGTCGACCAGCAGCCCCGCAGGTTGCCACAGGCGGCGCACCGCCAGGGCCCCGGAGCGCAGCTCGAGCAGCGCCGGGCGCGCGGCGTATTCGGCGGGCAGCGCGAGCGCCTGCTCGCCGCGCGGGCCGGCGATCGGGAGGGCCAGGCGCCGCTCGGGAAGCACCGCCCCGGAGGTCAGGTCGCCGCCGGTGGAAAAGGGTTGGCGCGAGAAGGCCAATTCGAGATCGATCGGATAGAGGCACAACTCGACGGAATCCAGCCCGCTCCAGCGCGCCCAGGGCTGCCCGGCGCGCTCCTCGAGGGCCAGGCTGCGCTCGGGCTCGGGCCGGGGGCCGGCCCGCGGCGCGTCGGACGCCGCGAGGGGCGCGCGCCCCTCGACCGCGTCGACGAAGGCCAGCAGATCGCCGAAGCGCCGGCGCCAGCGCGGCAGCGGCAGTTCGAGTCCGCGCTCGGCCGCCCGGCGCGCCGCGTTGGTGTCGCTCTGCAGCAGGGCCAAGGAAGCCGCTGCGTAGTCGTGCTGCACCTGCTCGACCAGGCCCTCGCGGCGGATGCCCGCGAACAGCTCCAGGGCCTCGGCTTGCCGACCCTGGTAGAGCCAGTGGATGCACAGGGCCAGGCGCTGGCCGTCGTCCGGCGACGGCGTGCAAGCCAGCTGCTCGAGCAGGCGGCGGTAGGCCTGCGCCAGCTCGTCATCGGCTGGCGCCTCGCCGCCGAAAGGATGGGCCCGAGCGGGCCACAGGGGTGCGAAATCGAGCGCTTCGTGGCCATGGTCCAGGAACGGATCCAGGCGCAGCAGCGGCGTGTCGAGGCCGTCCTCGAGGCAAGCGCGCAGGCGCTGATCATCGGCCAGCAGCTCGCGGGTCGCCTGGAGGTCTCGATGCCAGAGGCCGTAGCTCCACCACTCCGCATCGAACCACAGCCGCTCCCGCAGCACCTCGAGCACCGCCCGGCACAGCCCCGGGTCCTCGAGCCGGACCGTCAAGGCGTCGCCGTTCGGCCGCGCCAGGCGCTCGAGGTCGTCCGGGCCGCAGGCGGAGAGGATCTCGACCAATTCCGCCGCACTCGCGCGTTCGACGCGCTGCTCAAGACTGGGCTCGGATCCGGGCGCTCCGAAGGGACGCACCGCGCCGCTCAGGCTCGGCGCGAAGGCCCGACAGCGCTCCCCCGCATGCACCTGCGCCGAGTGGGCCTCGAAGCGGCCGGGCGCGGGGAAATAGCAGCCGACCTCGAACTGCGCGCGGTCGAGGGCAGCGAGACGCAGGGACAGCGTGCGCCGCGGCGGCCCGCCGTCGAGGGCCAGGGCGCCGGGCGGCAGCGTCAACAACAGATCCCCCGCCAGCGGCGCTTCGCCCGCGTGACCCACCGTGACCCGCAGCCGGTAGGGCTGACCGGCTTCGAGCTGGTCGGGGCGTACGCGCACCTCCTGGCCCCGGCCGGCGGCTTCGATCCGGATCAGGTCCACGTCGACCGACAGCTGCGGGGTCAGCTCCAGCGGGCAGGGCTCGAAGCGCCGCTCGAGCACCAACAGCGGCGTGCTGGCCTCGAGCCGCCGCGAGCGGCCTTCGCTCCCGACCTTGGGCGGCACGGCCTCGAACGGCAGGTCCAGCACCGCCAGGGCCAGCAGGCGTTCGCTGACTCCGGCGGCCGCAGGCAACTGGGGCAGATTCAGGAAAGGACGGCCGCCGGTGCGCCCAGCGAAGGCCAGCCAAAACTCGGTTCCCACGAAATCCGGCGGCCCCTGCTCGCGGGCTCGCCGCCACCAGAAGCTCTCGACCCAGCGCCGGGTGTGCCCCGGTCCACGAGGCAACGGGTTCGATCGCTCGCGGGCGGCGAGCTCCTTGGCGGCGTCCCGGTCGGGGTCGCTGGCGCCCGTGGTCGGACCAGCGCCGGTCAGGCTCGGCGGGCCGGGACTCCCGCTGGTCGGGCCGCCGCTGCTCGGACCCGCGGGCGCCGCGGGCCGGCTGCCGGCCTCGCCGCCGCGTGCTGGCGCGCCCGACCCGTCCGCGGACCCAGAATCCGCAGAGCCGGCCTCGCCGGCGCTCGCGCTGCCCGGGCTCGGGCCTGGATCGCCGCCCAGGGCCGCCGCCGCCAAGACCGCATCGAAGGCGCGCCGCTGCCCAGCGGCGCTGGCGGGGTGCTCGGCCTCGAGATCCCGCGCGAAGGCGCTGCGGCGCGTCGCGC
>JBIKLM010000316.1:0-5263 GCA_044359835.1 Planctomycetota bacterium | reverse complement strand
GCGAGCAGGCGAGCATGGCAGGAAAGTGGGGCGGGTATCGGGGTCCAGGGCCCGGCTGGAGGGGCAGGCTCCAGCCGGGGCGCAGCCGCCGAAGCGGAGCGCTGGTCGGAATCGGAGTGGAAGATCGCCGCCCGCCCCGCGGCAAGGGCCCCAGCCCAGGATGGGATGGGGTGCGGGGCGGGCAGCGAAGTTTCCTTGGCTTGGCGCGTCCGAGCCCGCCGCGAGCCCATCGACCGCCGCGGGCACTGGAGGAGCGTGCGGATGGCGAGTGGATCGCGCAGCCTGGTCGAGCTCTGCAGGCGGGCCATCTGCGGGCTCGGGAGGCAGGCAACCTCGCGCGGGCCGGCGCGCCTGCCGAAAGCCTCCGTGGCCGCACCGGGCGGACACGGAGGCTCTGGATCGGCTGGTCTGGCGGACCCGCGCAAGCCCTCGAAGGTGCTTGCTAGGCCTGCCAGGCCATCAGCCTGTCACCGGCGCTCGGCGCGCAGCTTGGCGGACAGCTCGCCCGACAGGCCGTAGCGGCGCTCGAACACCTCCACGTCGCGATGGTCGACCATGCCGTCGCGGGTCAGGTCCGCCGCGGCGCTGGTCGCGTCGCGCACGGCCAGCCAGGTCTGGCGGCGACCCTCGCTGCCCGAACCCGACAGCGGGATGCTGCAGCTGCAGGCGGAGGTGGTCAGCCATTGGGCCACCAGGAACGAGTAGTCCTCGGCCCCGACCGCGGTGTTGTTGTTGAAGTCGGCGTTGCGGGCGCCGTTCCAGGGGCAGGTCCCCGGAGCGACGATCGAGCCGAACTGGGCCAACAGCAGGGTCACGTCGTTGATGTCCACGTCCCCGTCGTTGTCGGTGTCGCCGCCGTCCAGCACCAGCGGCAGGGTCGCCACGTACTTGGCCCCCGAGAGGGTCAAGGGCGACTCAGCCCACTGGGTGTGCTGCTGGTCCTTGGCACACAGCTTGGTCCAGACCCCGCAGGGGATCTCGATGGTCGCGGTGGCGGTCGGGGTGGGACCGGTGAAGTTCAGCACCACATCGGCCACCGAGCTGCCGCAGCTGTCGGCCACGAAGCGGATGCAGCGCGAGGTCGGCACGCTGCCGGGCAGCTGGACGACCACATCGACGGCGTTGGTGGCGGTGACCGTGACCGTGAAGGTCGAGGTCGAGACGTTGCCGCAGTCGTCGGTGGCGGTGCAGGTCACCGTGGTCACGCCCACCGGGAACACCGAGCCGCTGGGCGGGGTGCACACCAGGGTCGGGGTCGCGTCGCAGTTGTCGTTCACCGCGGGGGCCACATAGGCAACCACGGCCTGGGTGCAGCTGCCGGCATCCGCCGGGCGGACCAGGTTGGGGCTGGCCGCCAAGATCGGGGCGGTGTTGTCGGGCAGCACCGACGGGGAATCGAGCAGGCTGGTCGCCAGGGGCGAGCCCAGGAAGCTCAGCTCGCTGGGGAACGGCTGGACCGTGTCGAAGTCCACGGCGACCGGCACGCATTCATCGACCGTGAAGACCAGGGTCGCCAGCAGGGCATCGCCCGAGGTCCCCGTCAGGGACGGGAAGCTGTTGCCGTCCACGCGCAGCTTGCCCGGCGCGACCTGGGCCGCGGTGATCGCCTGGATGTGGCCCGGGAAGGGGGCCGCCGAATAGCTGCTGAGGCTGCCCTCGTAGGCCATCAGGCCGCTGTTGAACTCCAGGAAGGACTGGAAGCCCGTGACGGCCACATCGTTCGGATTGCGCAGCCAGAGCTCGTACTGGACCTGCACGCCGGCCACCAGGGGGAAGGCGTCCTTTTGGCAGGGGTCCGCTTCGAGGCTCAGGGTGTTGCCGGTGACCACCACCACGACCATCTCGGTGCGGGCCAGGCGCGTGGTGCCGTCGTAGGCTTCCAGGAAGAAGTCGTAGCGGCCGGGCACGTTGGGGTTGAAGGCGAAGGGCGCTTCATCGAAGAAGTCCATGCGCCAGGAGTTCTGGGCCACGTTGCCGCTGGCCAGCAGGGACAGGTAGCTGGGCGTGCTGTTGGCCTCCAGCCCGAGCCCGTTGCCGGTGCTGTTGTTGCCGATCGAGTGGTCCCAGAAGGCCGGCGTGACCGGGGTCGCATAGGGCACGCTGGCCCCCGGCGTGATGTGGTCGAAGGCCAGGAAGTTGGTCGCCGCGGAGGGGTCGAAGTCGATCCCCAGGCGGTAGGTCAGGTCGTCCAGCTTGCGGCCGGTCAGGCCCTTGGCGTCGGTGTTGACCGACCACTCGAAGGACCAGAAGGGCGCCACCAGGTTGGAAGGCGGATTGCCGGCGCCGGTGTTCCAGGTGTAGGTGCCATCGCCGTTGCTATTGAAGACGTTGGCCGCGGCCGGGAAGCGCCGCTTGGTGCGCAGGCCCAGCTCGACCCCGCTGCCCGTGGCGACGGTGTAGCTGCCGTTGGCGTTGCCCGACCCGAAGATCGCATCGGGGGTCACGTTCTGGTCGAAGGGCGAGGGCGTCCCGAAGGTGGTCAGCTGGCCGAGGCGGTAGAAGTTCGTCGAGAGCTGGTTGACGTAGACGTTGCCGCCGGGATTTCCCGAGCCGATGCCGAACTGCACGCTGGTCACGATGGACCCCGGGGCGGTGATCAGGTTGTAGACCTGGGCGATGGTCTTGGTACCGATCAGGATCCCGGAGCTGGACATGTCGCTGAGGGTCAGCGGCGTGCCCTGGCTGTTGAGCGTCGGGCCGACGACGGACCGATCGACGAGCCACCAGCGGCCGCTGGTGAAGCTGATCGTCTCGGTGCGCCAGCTGCCGTCCGCGATCCCGCCGTTCAGGTTGTTGGGCTCGTAGACCAGCAGCTTGTCCCAGGCGTTTTCGCCGGTGCGCGTCGACACCGGCGCCAGGCCGAATTCCGAGGTCTTGAAGCCGAACTTCAGCGCGGGGGTCACGGACGAGGTGCCGTTGCCCATCCAGGAGTAGCTGGCCGCGAATCCGGACCCGAAGACGCTGCCCGTCGCATGGCCGACGCCGTCGTCCTTGCGGTGCGAGATCTGGCTCTTTCCGGAGCCGCTGGCGGCGATGTTCAGGTTGACCGCGCCCTTGTGGGTCAGAGCCGGGACGGTGCCCGGGGCCGGGAGGAACAGGTCTGGCCCAGGATGTCCGCGTTGTGCAGCGGGTTGGCGGCCAGGCTGGCGCCCTCGGGGGCCGCGGTGAGGGTCGGGCTGATCAGGTTGGTGCCGGCCGGGAAGGCGCCGGAACCATCCGCGCGGGTGTCGTCGGAGAACCAGCCGTTCTGGGACAGGGCGCTGGTGTTGAGCTCCTGGGCCTGCAGGGGTGCGGCCAGCAGGCCGAGTCCGAACAGGCCAGCGGCCGCTCGGGCCAGGGAATGGCGCCTGCGCGCCAACGGGGGCAAGGACCGTTGGGTGGGCATGGTTTCGTGTTGTCGAAGCTCTCTCTCTCTGGGGGTCGGAATGCGCGAGCCAAGCGAAGACTGGCCGAGCCGCATCCCGCGGAGGCCCCCCGGAAGCAGCCAAGAACTTATTCGAACAAGCCGAGGTCGGCAAGCGGCTTCAAGGTTTTTTTTGGCCGATTTCGGATGGCGCCATTCATTCTAGAAACTGATCTTTTTTTAAATGCATAATGAGACACCCCGAACCGGTGCGAGCGCCCTGGGGGTATGCAAGGGGCCTCAATAGCGCCAACTTTCGACCGCCAAGTTCCCGGGAGGTGCGCTGTGCTCTCTCCGATGGCTAGCTCACCTGCCCAAGCCCGAATCTTGGCAATGCGGGTCGCCGCATAGAGCCAGGCTCCCGCGGCAGAGGGAGCGACCTCTGAGGCCGTCGCCCCCTCGCCCCCGTCGACGAGAAGCGGCCGTCGCCAGGACCGCGCTCAGGCTCCATGGCGCCCCCTGCCCGAGGTCGGCCAGGGGGCGGACTCCATCCGCGCGCGTCTCGGTAGCTCGCGGTTTGGATCCCCAGGCGTCTCCTGGCAGATCGCGCGCCTGGCGCATGTGTGTTGGCGCACCTCTGGCCGGGCCGCGGGATCCACCAGACACATGCACCGCTGCCGAACCCGTGGACGGGCCGGCGGGCGGCCGGGCCGGCGTCGGATCGGAGCGCCACGCACTGGAGTGGCCCTGGAGATCGAAGCTCGCGACGCCGAGGGCTTGCTGGGTGGCGGCCCAGAGCAGCCCTAGCGACGCACGCCGGGGGCCTCGTGCCCGGTGCGCTCGACCCAGGCCTCGTAGGAGCCCAGGAAACACAGCGGCTTCTGGGCGGTGCGCTCGCCGCCCCCGGAGAGGTCCAGGACCCGATTGCTCATGCCGCGCAGGAAGCTGCGGTCGTGGGAGACGAAGATCATGGTGCCATCGAACCCGGAGAGCGTCTTGATCAGCATCTCCTTGGTGTCGAGATCCAGGTGGTTCGTGGGCTCGTCCAGGACCAGGAAGTTGGGCGGATCGAAGAGCATCTGCGCCAGGACCAGCCGCGAGCGCTCGCCGCCGGAGAGCACGCGGATCGGCTTCTCGATCTCGTCGCCGGGGAAATCGAAGGCCCCCAGCAAGGTGCGCTTCGCTGGGATCGTCGCCACCGGGAAGGCCTGGTCGATCTGCTCCCAGACGGTGGCCGCCGGATCGAGCAGCTCGAGGGCCGACTGGGCGAAGTAGCCCAGCTTGAGGCTGGCGCCGAGCTTGACCTGGCCCGCGTCCGGAGCGATCACCCCGGCGATCAGCTTGAGCAGGGTCGACTTGCCGGCGCCGTTGACCCCCATGACGCACCAGCGCTCGCCGCGCTTGATCTCGAAGTCGAGCCCGGAATAGATCGTGCGCTGGCCATAGCGCTTGACCACCCCCGCGAGCGTGGCCACGTCGTTGCCCGAGCGGGGCGGCTGGCGGAATTCGAAGGGCGTCAGGATGCGCTGCTTGGGCGGCTCGATCTTCTCGATCTTGTCGAGCTTCTTGACCCGCGACTGGACCTGGGCCGCCTTGGCCGCATGGCGCTCGAAGCGCTCGATGAAACGCTCCTCCTTCTTGATCATGGCCTGCTGGCGGGCGAAGGCCGCCGCGTCCTGACTGCGGCGCAGGGCCTTGGCGCGCTCGTAGCTCTGATAGTCGCCGGTGTGGCTGACCAGCCGGCCCGCATCGATCTCGAGGATGCGCGTGACCACGCGGTCCATGAAATCGCGGTCGTGGCAGGTCATCAGGATCGCCGCGGGCGTCTGCTTGAGGAACTCCTCGAGCCACAGGATCGATTCGATGTCGAGGTGGTTGGTGGGCTCGTCCAGGAGCAACACGTCCGGTCCGGCGATCAGC
>JBIKLM010000317.1:0-5263 GCA_044359835.1 Planctomycetota bacterium | reverse complement strand
AGGCGAACCAAGGTCAGCGCGCCGAACCGCTCGTCAGCGCTGGATCCCCGGCGCTAGGGCCCGCTCCTCCTGGGCCTGGCCGGGACGCGCGGCGACCCCATGGGTGGTGAGTGCACTAGGGCTCGAACCTAGGACCTACTGGTTAAAAGCCAGTTGCTCTACCGACTGAGCTATGCACCCAGGGGTACCGACGACCGCCGCACGGGGCGGCGACCACACCGCTCGGGCCGGTGCGGCGAGAAGACTACGAAACGCCGCCGGTTTATCAAGTCTCCAGCGCCCGCCCGGCGCGAGCCCCCTGCTCGCGAGGCTAGGGATCGGCGCGCAGCGCCAATCCCAGCCTCCGCGGCCGCCGGATGGCGGCCCAAAGGCATGCTGACAGGCAGGTCTGACCGCTCGGGCGTAGCCCGAGTCGATTTTTTCCCAGGCTGTCAGCGCTCCGCCGCGGGACGGCTGGGCCAGCCCGACCGGGGGAGGCTTGGGCCGAGCCGGCCTTCGGGCCGGCGCCGTCGAGGGTCCAGCGGGAAGCCCGGCGCAGACCGAGGCGACGGAAGAGGCCCGCAGCCGGACCGCGCTGGATCGGCCGGGCGCGAGCCCGCCCGTCTCGCCCCGGCAGGCAAGCGCCCCCATCGACCCGCGCCAGAGCGGCCCGCCCGCGGGGGCCGGTCCCGGTCAGCTCGCCGGACACAGGCTGCCGGTGCGAAGCGAAAACGGCCGCCGCACGCGGCCGGAGCCAAACGGCACGGGCCGCCGGGCCGGCCAGCTCCAAGGCTTCAGGCCGCCGGCCCGCGGGAAAGGTGAACGACGGGCCCCCCGGGCGGCGGGCCCGCGGCCGCGCTCAATCGGTGATCTCGGCGACCTTCTTCTTGTAGACCTCCTCGACCTTGTGCTCGTACTCCTTGAGCAGGTTCTGGACGTCGTCGACGAGCTTCTTGTGCTGGTCTTCGGTGACCTTGCTGTCCTTCTTGAGCTGGTCCGCGTGCTTGTTCATGTCCCGGCGCGTATTGCGCATCGCCACCCGACTCTCTTCGGCGATCTCCTTGACCTTGTGGGCGAATTTTTGCCGTTGTTCGCCGGACAGCGGCGGCAGCATCAGCCGCAGCACCTTGCCGTCGTCCTGGGGGGTGCAGCCCAGATCGCTCTTCTGGATCGCCTTGCCGATCTCCTTGAGCACGCCGGCATCGAAAGGCTTGATCACGATCAGGCGCGCCTCGGGGATCGTCACCGCCGCCATCTGCGAGATCGGCGTCGGGGTGCCGTAGTAGTCCACCCGGATGTTGTCCACCAGGGTCGAGGAGGCGCGCCCGGTGCGGATGCTGCGCAATTGTTCCTGCAGGTGTTGCAGGGCCTTCTCGTAGTACGCCTTGGCTTCCTTGATCAGGTCAGCGGGATTCATGGTGTCGGTGCGACTCGGGGGACGCGGCGGATAGGCCGCGATCGTTGGATGGCTCGGGTCAGCCGATGCGCGTTCCCAGGGACTCGCCGCGGATCACCCGCGCGATGTGGCCCTCGACGAACATGTCGAACACGATCACCGGCAGCTGCTTCTCCATGCACAGGGTGATCGCGGTGGCATCCATGACCTTGAGGCCCTTCTGCAGGACCTCCATGTACTCCAGGCGTTCATAGCGCTGGGCGGCGCGATCGCGCTTGGGGTCGGCGGTGTAGACCCCATCGACCTTGGTGGCCTTGAGCAGCACCTGGCAGGAAAGCTCGGCCGCGCGCAGGGCCGCGGCCGTGTCGGTGGTGAAAAACGGATTCCCGGTGCCTCCCGCCAGGATCACCACGCGGCCCTTCTCCAGGTGCCGCAGCGCTCGGCGGCGCACGAACAGCTCGCCCACCTGGGGGATCGTCAGGGCGCTCATCAACCGCGCTTCCCCGCCGGCGGCCTCGATCGCTTCCGTCAGGGCGATGCCGTTGATGACCGTGCCGAGCATGCCCATGTAATCGGCGCTGGCCCGGTTGGTGCCCAGCTTGCTGAAGGCCGCGCCGCGCAGCACGTTGCCGCCGCCGACCACCAGCGCCACCTGGACCCCGCTGCGGGCGACGGCGGCGATCTCCGCGGCGATGCGCTGGACCGCGACGGCGTCGAAGCCATGGCCGCTCTGGGGATCGCCGAGGGCTTCGCCAGAGATCTTGAGCAGGACGCGTTCGAAGGCCATGGCGATGCGGGTCGGGAGCGGGGTCGAGGGCTGAGCATACGCAGCACCCCGCCGCGAAACCAAAGCCGCTTTGTGGACCTGGCCCAGCCGCGCTCCGAAGCAGCCGCCTGCGCGCCGACACGCCGCCGAGCGAGGCTCCACGCCGTCAGCCCCTGCCGCTCGCCGAGTTCCAGGAAGGTCCGACCCGGCCGGTGCGGGTTGGGACCGCCCCGGCGATTCCTGACCAAGGCCAGAGGAGCGCCCCGATCGGCCCCCGAAAAGGCGCCTGGGCCGCGGCGGGCGGCCCAGGGGCAGTGCTGCGGTGCGGACCACGGCCTGGGCGCCGCCCAGGCCGTGGTCAAAAGACCGATCAGACTTCGAGGCGCACGAAGGCGGTCGGCTTCGAGCCGGCGCCCAGGGCCTGCTGGACCGCCTTGGCGACGTTCTGCTTGTCGTCGAAGATCCAGGGCTGCTCCAGCAGCGTCACGTCGGCGTAGAACTTCTCCAGCTTGCCGAGGATGATCTTCTCACGGTGCTCGGCGGGCTTCTTGAGCACGTCCTCGCTGGCCGCGTGCACGGCCTTCTCGCGCTCTCTGTCGGCGGCCGGGACGGCGGCGCGGTCGAGCACGGCCGGACGGCTGGCGGTGATGTGCTGGCACAGGCGCTTCAGAGTCTCGTCGGACTTGGCCCGCTCGGCGCTGGTCTCGATCAGGCTCAGGGCTCCGCTCTTGTTGTTGTGGTGCACGTAGCTGCCCACCACGCCCGTCTTCGAATGCAGGCGACCGACGCCGCCCACGCGGATGTTCTCGCCGAGCTTGCCGATCACCTGCTGGAGGTGCTCCTGCACGGTTTCGCCGCTCTTGAGCTTGAGGCGCTGGAAGGTCTCCACGACCTCGTTGTCCGGCAGGTCGTTGGCCAGGGCCACCTCGAGCAGGGCCTCGACCATCTTCTGGAAATCGGGCGTATTGGCCACGAAGTCGGTCTCGCAGCGCACCAGCAGGATCGCGCCGAGTTTCCCATCGGCGGAGACCTTGGCCGCCACGCGCCCTTCGCCGGTCTCGCGGCCGGCCTTCTTGGAGGCGGTCTTGAGGCCCGCCTTGCGCAGGTGGTCGATGGCGGCGTCCATGTCGCCGTTGGTGGCATCGAGGGCCTTCTTGCAGTCCATCATCGCCGCGCCGGTCATGTCGCGCAGCTTGCGAACCATTTCGGAGGTGATCGCCATGGCTATCGGGGTGGGGAGAGTCTGGGGGACGTTCGCCGGGCCGGGGAGGGTCGGGCCGGGACGCCGTGTTGGGTTTTGGAAGGGCGGCGCCTGGGCGCCGCACGCAGGGTTGGGCTCTGCGCGCCGCTGGGAGCTCAGGGGGGCTCCCGCCGGAGCGCGGGCAGAGGGCTTGCGAGGGGCCGGAGCGGCCCCCCGACCTCGGCCTCCCTGGATGCTTTGAGCCGGGGGCAGGACCTCGGGGTCCGGACCTCGGGGAGAAGTCTCGGGAGGCGCGGGTTGGGTCGGGCCCCGCAGCCCGACGGCCCGGGTTCCGGCGAGCCGAAGGAAGCTGGGGCCCGCGCCCCGTTGCCCGTCCGAGCGAGCGGCCTGCTGGGGGCGGCTTGGACCTGCGCTGGGCGGCTCGACCGGACGCAGGACCGCTCGGGGGGGCTGAACGAGGTTGGAGCGGGTCCGGAGCGGGCTCGGATCCCGATCCAGCGGGCCGCCCGCAGGCGGCGGCCCCCTTCGATCGGCCGAGCCAGGTCGCAGGCCGCCAGCCCGGTGTCACGCGGGCCGCGGCGGCGCTCAGGCCTCTTCGCGGCCGTCCGTGGCGGAGCCGGGGGTGCGGGCCAGGGACGGGGGCTGGTTGTTGCGGGTCGGGCGCACGTCGTCGCTGGTGCCCTCGAGCTCTTCCGCGCGCTCCGCGGCGCCCATGGAGGCCATGCGCTCGCGGGCGTTGGCCGCGCCCTCCTCCACCGCCGTGACCAGGTTCTCGACCAACAGGCGCACCGACTTCAGCGCGTCGTCGTTGCCCGGGATCACGATGTCGATGCCCTGCGGGTCGCAGTCGGTGTCCAGGACGCCGATCACGGCCATGCCCATCTTCTTGGCCTCCCGAACCGCGTTGTATTCGCGGCTGGGGTCGACGATCACCATGGCGCCCGGGATCGAGGTCATCTCGCGGATGCCGCCCAGGTTGCGGTCGATCTTGCGCTGCTCGCGGCGCAGCGAGGAGATCACCTTCTTGCTGTAGTTGGTGATCGAGCCGTCCTCGCCCATCTTCTCGAGCTCCTCGAGGCGGCGCAGGCGGCTGCGGATCACGCTGAAGTTGGTCAGGGTGCCACCGATCCAGCGCTCGGTCACCACCGGCATGCCGGTGCGCTCGCCCGCCTCGCGGATCACGCCCTTGACCTGGCGCTTGCTGCCGACCCACAGGATCTGCGAGCCTTCCGCGGCCATGTGGTAGAGGAAGTTGCGCGCCCGCAGCAGCCCCTTGAGGGTCGCGCGCAGGTCGATGATGTGGATGGTGTTCCGGCGCGCCTGGATGTACGGCGCCATCCGCGGGTTCCAGCGCGAGATGTGGCAGCCGAAGTGGACACCGGCGTCGATGAATTCCTTGACGGTCGCGTTCATGCGGGTTAGATCCGAGCGCCGCGGGGGGCGCTGCTGTGAGGTGGAGGCGTTTGTTTTGGGGCGCCGCGGCTCCGGGTCCCCCACGACCTCGGCGGAGGGGATCGAATCGGCGGCTGACCAGCGGCGGTCTGCTCGGTCGCACCGCCGCTGCGCGCCTGCCCTTGCGGCCGCACCGGGATCGAGGGTGCGGTCCGGGAGCGCGCCGGATCGGCGTCTCCCACGAGGGTTGCTGCGCAGCGGGCGGCGCGCCGTGGCGGCCACTGCTGGCCCCTGGGGCGGCGAAAGGCCGTCCTTCGAGGGCCGAGCAGTGTAGCGGCGCGCCCAGGGCGGTCAACCTGCCCGGCGCGCGCCCGGGTCCTGGAACGGGAGTCCGCGTGCACGCCAGCCCCCACCCGGCGCCCGCTTTCGGGCATCCTTAGGGGCTCGGACGCGGGGCCCAGCCGCCCGACCGACCGGCCCGCCGGCTCCCCCGGCAGGCCCCCCGTCCCGCCTGCCCCCATGGATTCCC
>JBIKLM010000315.1:0-5267 GCA_044359835.1 Planctomycetota bacterium | reverse complement strand
CGCGTGCGTTGGGCCCACGGTGTCGGTCTGGTGCCCGGCGCCCTGCTCGGGGCGGTCGCCGGGACCCGCGCCGTGCACTTGCCGGGCATGTCCGCGGTGGCCCAGGTGGTGCTGTGCCTGGTGCTGTTCGCCACGGCCGTGCGGTTCCTGCGCGAGCTGCGCGCGCTGCGGCCGATCCCCACGGCGCCCTCCGCGGGGAGCACGCCGGGATGAGCTCGCCCAGCATCGAGGGCACCTTCCTGGTGCCCGGCGGCTGGTGCCTAGGGCGGCTCGAATTCGAAGGCGAGCGCATCCGGGCCCTGGAAGGGCAGTCGCTGCCCGCGGCCGCGAGCCCGCCCGGGCCCTACATCGTGCCGGGCTTCATCGACCTGCACGTGCACGGCGGCGATGGCGCGGACGTGATGTCCGGAGAGCAGGCGGTGCGCCGCGCCGCGCGCTACCACCTCTCGCGCGGCACGACCTCCTGGTGCCCGACCACGGTGACCGCGCCCGCCGCCGAGGTCGAGCGGGCCCTCGCGGGCATCGAAGCGGTGCGCGCGGCGCCGCGCCCCGGCGAGGCGCGCGTGCTCGGCGCGCACCTCGAGGGCCCGTTCCTGAGCTCCGCCAAACTCGGCGCCCAGCCGCCCTTTGCCCGCGATCCGGACCTGGAGCTGGCGCGGCGCTGGCTGGACCTGTGCCGCACCCAGGTGGCGACCTTTGCGCCGGAGCTGCCCGGGGCCGAAGCGCTGGTCCGGCTGTGGAGCTCCCGCGGGGTGCGCGCCCAGATCGGGCACACCTGCGCCAGCGCCGAGCTGTGCCGGCGCGCCCTGGGCTACGGCGCCAGCGGATTCACGCATCTGTTCAACGCCATGAGCGGCGCGCAGCACCGCGATCCGGGCGCCGCGGCGGCCGCGCTGGCCCACGCCGAATGGGCCGAGATCCTGTGCGACCTGGTGCACGTCGCCGGGCCCCTGATCCTGGCGGCCGAACGGGCCATCCCCGGGCTGTACGCCGTCTCCGACGCCACACCCGCCGCCGGCGCGCCCGACGGTCCCTTCACCCTCGGCCAGCAGCGGGTCCAAAAGCGCGGCGAGCGCGTGCTGCTCGAAGACGGCGTGACCCTGGCCGGCAGCGCCAGCGCCCTCGAGCGCGGTTTCGCGAGCCTCCTTTCCCTGGGCCTCGCGCCCGAGCGCGCCAGCGCCCTGTGCTCGGCGCGCCCGGCCCGCTACCTGGGCCTCGCGGACCGCGGCGAGATCGCCGCAGGCCGGCGCGCCGACCTGGTGGAGGTCAGCGCGGCCGGCGAGGTGCGCCGCGTCTGGTGCGGCGGCCAGCGCGCGCTCTGACGGGCTCGGTCCGAGGGTCGCAGCGGCACTTGCGGGCGCCTGAACCCGCGATGTGCTCGAGGCCGCCTCGGTCGCTTGCGTCAGCCGCGGGGCCCGGAACGGGGAGGCGCCGCAGGCGGATCCGGGGACCCCCAGGGGCGAGGCAGCGGCAGGCTCGCGGCGCCCGCCGAGAACCCTGGGCGCGGCCCGAACCAACGCGGGCGCCTCGGACAGGCCTTGCTAGGCTCTGCGCGCATGTCGAGGCTCGAGCAGGAGATCGCCGAGGCGCCGGCTGCGGTCGCGCGCCTGTGGGATCGCAATCGCGCCCTGTGGCCCGAGCTGGCGCGGCGCTTTCACGAGGCGCGGCCGCCGGCGCTGTTCACCTTGGCGCGCGGCTCGAGCGACGCGGCCGCCCAGTTCGCCGCCTATCGCCTGGCCTCGGGCCTGGGCCTGATGACCGGCTCCCTGCCGCCCTCCCTGGCGGGCATCGCCCGCTCCCCGCTGCGGGCTGACGGTCTGTGGATCCTGGCCATCAGCCAATCGGGCCAGAGCGCGGATCTGGTCGAGGCCCTGGGACGGCTGGTGGGGGCGGGCGGCCTGGGCCTGTCCCTGGCGCTGGTCAACCAGACCGATTCCCCCTTGGCCCGCAGCGCCGAGCGCATCCTCGATCAGGCCGCCGGCCCCGAGCGCTCCGTGGCCGCCACCAAGTCGTTCCAGGCCTCCCTGGCGGGCGTCGACGCCCTGGCCTGCGCGCTCTCGGGGGAAGACGCAGAAAGCCGCTTGGCGCAGCTCGCCCAGCTGCTCGCTGCCCCGCCGATCCGCAGCAGCGGCCTGGAGGCCCTGGTGAGCGCGCGCTCGGCCTTGGTGCTGGCGCGCGGCGCCAGCCTGGCCGCGGCCCAGGAGGTGGCCCTCAAGCTCAAGGAAGCCGCCGGGTTGCATGCGGAGGCCGTCAGCGCGGCCGAGGTCATGCACGGACCCAAGGCCCTGGCCGCGGGCGGCGTGCCGGTGCTGGCCCTGATCGGGCGCGGCCCCCTCGGAGCCACCACGGCCGAGGCCGCCCGGCATCTCGAGCGCCTGGGGGCGCCCCTGGCGCGGCTCGAGATCGAGCCCTCAGGCAGCACCGAGACGCCCCTCGATCACGACCCGGCGTTGCTCGTGCAGGGCTTCTACCGCCGGCTGCCCGAGCTGGCGCGGGCCCGCGGCCACGATCCCGATGCGCCGCCGCATCTGTCCAAGGTCACCAGCACGCGTTGACAGCCTGAGAACCTATCGACTCGGGCTACGCCCGAGCCGCAAGACCGGGCTGTCAGGTGCCTTTGGGCCGCCATCCGGCGGCCAAAGGGGCTGGGATCGGCGCTGCGTCCTGCGCCTGCGCGGATCCGGGGCTCGGCGGCCGTCAGACCCGATGTCCGGGCGGCCGGGCGCCCAGTTCGGTCGCTGCGCGCCTAGAAGTAGCCTTCGCGCTTCTTCTTCTCCATGGAGGCCTCTTCGTCGCGGTCGATCAAGCGCCCCGCGCGCTCCGAGGTGCCGGTCTGCAGCAGTTCCGCGATCACCTCGCGGATGGTCTTGGCCTGTGATTCGTGGGCGGTGGTCAGCGGATAAGCGCCCAGGGTGCGGAAGCGCACCATGCGCTGCTCCGGCTGTTCGCCGGGCAGCATCCGCATGCGCTGGTCATCGCACAGGATGAACTGCCCGCCGCGCTGGACCACCGGGCGCCGTGCGGCGAAATACAGCGGCACCATCGGGATCTGGCGCAGGTCGCTGTAGAGCCAAACGTCCAGTTCGGTCCAGTTGGACAGCGGGAACACGCGCAGGCTCTCACCGGGCTTGACGCGCTGGTTGTAG
The DNA here is from genome assembly GCA_044359835.1 of Planctomycetota bacterium. Taxonomy (GTDB): domain Bacteria; phylum Planctomycetota; class UBA1135; order UBA1135; genus JBIKLM01. Next base: position 2,121 of record JBIKLM010000315.1, on the reverse strand, counting down.
ACGTTCCACAGCTCCGGCCGCTGGTTCTTCGGATCCCACTGGTGGAAGCGGTCGCGGAAGCTGAAGATGCGCTCCTTGGAGCGGCTCTTCTCCTCGTCGCGGCGCCCGCCGCCGAAGGCCGCGTCGAAGCCGTGCTTGTCGAGCGCCTGTTTGAGCGATTCGGTCAGCGTCAGGCGCGTGAATTCCGTGCTCTGGACGTCGAAGGGGTTGATGCGCGGGTCCTGGGCCTCGGCGCTTTGGTGCACCAGCATGCGCAGGCCGTAGCGCCGGGTCAGCTCATCGCGCAGCCGGTACATGTCCTGGAAGTCCCAGCAGCAGTCGATGTGCAGCAGCGGGAAGGGCAGCGGCGCCGGGGCGAAGGCGCGCCGGGCCAGCTCCAGCATCACCCCGGAATCCTTGCCGATCGAGAACAGCATCACCGGCTTCTGGGCCTCGGCGGCCACCTCGCGGAAGATGTGGATCGACTCGGCTTCGAGCTGCTCCAGGTGGGTCAGCAGGGTCATGGAGGGGGGGCGGGGGGGCGGCGGGGGCGCAAAGGGGCTGAGCCGGCGGCAAAGGCGCGGCCTGAGTCTACTGGCCGGGCCCGGCGGGGTGCTCGTTGGCGCCCCGCGGCTCGCTCCCGGGTGGCAAGCGGCGCCTCCAAGGTCTAGACCAGGGCGCTGGCGCGGGCCGCCGCCCACACAACCATGCTGCGATTGCCCTTCGACAACACGTACGCGCGCCTGCCGGCGCGCCTGTTCACCCGCACCGCGCCGACCCCGGTCAAGAGCCCGCGGCTGATCCGGCTCAACGGCCCGCTGGCCGAGGAGCTGGGCCTCGACCCGGCCCAACTCGCGACCCCGGAGGGCATCGAGGTGCTGGCCGGCAACCGCATCGCGGCGGGCTCCGAGCCCCTGGCGCAGGCCTACGCCGGGCACCAGTTCGGCCACTTCGTGCCCCAGCTCGGCGACGGGCGCGCCCTGCTGCTGGGCGAGGTCCTGGACCGCTCCGGGCGGCGCCGCGACATCCAGCTCAAGGGCAGCGGCCCGACGCCCTTCTCGCGGGCCGGCGACGGGCGCGCCTGGCTCGGGCCGGTGCTGCGCGAATATCTGGTCAGCGAGGCCATGCAGGCCCTGGGCGTGCCGACCACCCGGGCCCTGGCGGCGGTCCTGACCGGCGAGCGCGTGCAGCGCGAAACGGCCCTGCCTGGGGCGGTGCTGACGCGCGTGGCCGCCAGCCACCTGCGCATCGGCACGCTGCAGTACTTCGCGGCGCGCGACGACCTGGAAGCCCTCGGGCTGCTGGTCGAGCAGGCCCTGGCCCGGCACCACCCGGGGGCGGCCGGGCCCCTGGGCCTGCTCGAGGCCGTGACCCACGCGCAGGCCGAACTGGTCGCCGCCTGGATGGCGGTCGGCTTCGTGCACGGCGTGATGAACACCGACAACACCTCGCTCTCGGGCGAAACGATCGACTACGGGCCGTGCGCGTTCCTGGACGCTTTCCACCCCGGGACCGTGTTCTCTTCGATCGACCGCCGCGGGCGCTATGCCTACGGCAACCAGCCCCAGGTGATGCTCTGGAACCTGGCCCAGCTCGGCAACGCCCTGCTGCCGCTGATCGATCCCGACCGCGAGCGCGCCGTGGCCCGGGCCACGCCGGTGCTCGAAGGCTTCGGAGCGCGCTATGAAGCCGCCTGGCTGCGCCGCTTCCGCCGGAAGCTCGGCCTTACGACGGAACACAGCGGCGACCGCGCGCTGATCGAAGACCTGCTGGAGCGCATGACCGCCGGCAAAGCGGACTTCACGCGCACGTTCCGGGCCCTGGCCCAGGGCACGGCCGCCGCGGAATTCGAAACGCCCGCGGAGTTCGTGCCCTTCGAGCAGCGCTGGCGCCAGCGCCTGGCCGCCGAAGGAGCGGATCCCCTCGTTCGCCGCGCTCAGCTCGAAGCCGTGAACCCCGCCTACATCCCGCGCAACCACCGCATCGAGCAGGCCATCCAGGCCGCCGTGGCCGGCGACTTCGGCCCCTTCGAGCGCCTATCGACCGTACTGGCCCGGCCCTTCGACCCGCAGCCGGAGCACGCCGATCTGCAGCTGGCCCCCCGTCCCGAAGAACTCGTCGAAGAGACCTTCTGCGGCACCT
>JBIKLM010000314.1:0-5297 GCA_044359835.1 Planctomycetota bacterium | reverse complement strand
TGCCGGCGGTGCCGTCGGCTCTAAGCCCGGCGTCCGCCCCGGCTCGCGGATCAGAAGATCGTCACGTCCAGACGCCAGGTCAGGTTCGAGAGGATCGCCGTCGGCAGCAGCTGGAAGGCGCCGGCCTGCAGGGGCAGGCTCTTGCCGGCCAGGGCCGGGTTGGAGGGCACGGTCAGGGGGAAGGTCGCCAGGCCCGCGGCGTTGGTGACCCCCGAGAAGCTCAGGGTCAGGTCCTGGTACAGGAAGCAGCCCGGCAGCCCGAAGCCGGCCAGGTCGAGGGGCAGGGGCAGGCCCAGCCAGTTGGTCGAGCTGGCGCCGACCCACAGGATCGCCGCGGAGAAGGCCGGGGCGTCGAACAGGCGCGCCTGCAGGTTGGTGGAAGCGACCTGCACGTCGCCCCACAGGGTCAGGACCGGCGTGACCGGGCCGGACTGGGAGCAGGCCACGCCGAAGACGTTGGCCTGGGGGCTGATCGGCTCGGGCAACGCGTTGGGAGCGATCACGCCCAGGCCATCGCCGAACAGGAAGTTCAGGTAGGGCTTGACGCCTTGGATCAGGGACTCGTCCCACACGAAGCCGTCCTGCTCGCCCGCGTCGCTGGCATCGCCGTCTCCGTTCAGATCGGTCAGGCGGTGCAGGCACACGCTGCCGTTGAGGCTCAGCACGTAGATCGAGGTGCCGTCGGTGTCGAGCCCGAGGATCTTGTTGAACTGCAGGGCGGCGCCGGTGATCGCGCTGCCGTCGTAGTACAGGTTGACCTCGCCGCTGTCGTTGATGTCGCCGTCGAGGTTCAGGTCCTGGCCGCGGAAGATCAGGCCGTTGAGGCCCTGGCCGTTGATGTTGACCGCGAATTGGCTCGAGTTGGACGAGTCGCAGCCCAGGTAGTAGGTCTCGACGCCCGACTCGACGCGGGTGGTCAGGTGGTTCAGGCGGCCGACGAAGAAGGGCGGCTGGTTGGGCTGGCCGGCCGACCCGTTGGTGATCTTGAGCGAGGGCAGAACCGTGCCGAAATCGGGGTTGGCCGCCCAGTTGGCGTTGATGTCGGTGGGGATCAGGAACGGGGTCAGCTCGTTCTGGTCGTTGAGCACCCCGTCGTTGTCCAGGTCCTCGTACTTGAAGATCGCTTCGGTGCGGTCGGCGTTGATGCCGTCAATGAAGCTGATGATGCCGGTGCGGGCCCAGGTGGCGCGGGTGAAGTCGTCGGTGTCGATGTTGGCCAGCACGCCGTTCTGGTTGAGCGTCTGGGTGGCGCCGACGTTGTCGTCGATGAAGATCTTCGAGACGCCGCCCTGGAAGCGCACGATGCCGCCGCCGGGGAAGTCGGTCAGGACCCAGACCGAGCCGTCCGGGTGCAGGACCACGCCTTCGGCGCCCTGGCTGGTGTTGCCGAACAAGGCCCGCAGGTCGATCAGCTGGGTGATTTCGTCGACCTCGAGGCGGCCGGACTTGTCCACGTCGACGCCGCGCAGCAGCTCGGGACGGAAGCCCCCGTTGGCGCGATCGTTGGTGAAGTAGGTCACCGCCTGCCCGCCCTCGACTCGCAGCCGCACGTTGCGGAACTGGTAGTTGTTGGTGGTCGTGGCCGGGCTGAACTGGAACAGGTAGGTGCTTTCGTAGTCGTCCTGGTACGAGCCGTTGTTGTTGAGGTCGTCGACCCGCAGCAGCTGGTCCTCCGCCAGGCTGGTCGGAGTGTTGAACGAGTCGTTGATGATGATCGCGTCGGCCAGCTGAGCCTGGGACAGGCCGGCCAGGCCAAGGGCGGCGGAGACGCCGAGCAGGAGTCGCTTCGAGGAGTTCATGGGAGCGGAGCGGTTCCGGGGGAGCGCAGGCGGGCCGAAGGACCGCCGGGGGGGCCTCATCCGATCTGGAGGGGCCTCTACCAATGCGAAAAGTTACCGGTCGGCCCCCGCCCCCGCCCCGTGAAGCTCCGGTGAAAAAGGGCCCTGGGGCCCCCCGGGGGCCTGCCCGGCCCCCTGGAGGCTGGCCCGCTCGGGCTCGCCGGTGCCCGGGGCGGCCCGCCCCCGGGACCCCGGCGACGGCGGGCCTCGGAGGGTTGCGGTCGCCCGTTTTCCGGGCGGTCCGACGGAGGGGCCTGTTGCTCAACCGCAGCCCCACGAGCGCCCGATAGAGCCCGCAGGCCTCCGCCAGTCTGCCCGGTGCCCCCGTCGCGCATGGATCCCAAGTACGCCGAAGAAGAGCTCTGCGAGAGCGTCACCATCCCGACCCTGCCATCCGTGGTGCAGCGCATCAACCAGATGCTGCTCGACCCGGAGGTGGGGCTGCGGGAGATCGGGGCCGAGGTCGCCAAGGACGCGCCCATCGCCACCAAGGTCCTGCGCATCGCCAACAGCGCCTTCTATGGCCTGCGCGAGCGCGTCATCTCGACCGAACACGCCTCCTGCGTGCTGGGCATGCGCGTGCTCAAGAACATCGTCATGCAGGCCTCGGTGATCGGCCAGTTCAAGCACCTGGCGGGCGCCGCGGGCTTCGACGTGGAGGCGCTCTGGCGCCACGCGATCCTGTCCGCCGAGACGGCCCAGCGCATGGCGCAGAACTGCCGCGCGGACCTGGGCTTGATGCCCGAAGAGTTCCACAGCGCCGGCCTGCTGCACGACGTCGGACAGGTGGTGCTGCTCGACAACCGGCCCGAGGAGTTCCTGCGCGCCGTCCAGCTCAGCGCCGAGCTGGGCGTCGAGCTGCACATGGCCGAGAAGGAGATCTTCGGCTTCGACCACGCCTCGATCGGCGCGCGCGTGGCCGAGCGCTGGGGCCTGCCGAACCTGCTGGTGGCCGCCATCGGCCAGCACCACCGGCCCTCCAAGGAGCTGACCGACCAGGCGGCGGTGACCCTGATCGCCCTGACCAACTCGCTGTGCGAGGCGGTCCCGACCGGCGACGAAGCTGCTTCCATGGCGACCTGGGACCCGCAAGCCGGCGCCACCCTGGGCCTCGAGCAGCAGGGCTTCCTCAAGGTGGCCGCCGAGGCCTTGAAGCGCTACCCGAGCATCGAGGTCTGATCGGCCGCCGGGGCCGGCGCCTCGGGCCAAGCCCAGCTCGCGGATCCGGCCAAACGGCCGCCCGCTCGCCCCACCTCGGGCAGCCGGGCGTCGTTTTGGTGCAAGTTCGGGCTCCAGGCCGACTCCGGGCCGGCGCTGGAGCGTGGCGCCCCGCGGCTCGGGATCGGCGGGGCCGAGCCCTTCCGCTCCACGAAAAGCTCGGGCCGGGCGGTCCTCTGGACCGCCCAGCCCGATGCGCTGGCGGGCGCGGGACCCAGCACGGCCCGCGCACCGACCGCCGCGCTCCGATCAGCGACCGCCCGCAGGCAGCCGGCCAGCGCGCACGGCTTCGAGCTCGGCGCGCAGGGCCCGGATCTCGGCCTGCAGGGCGGCCCGCTCCGAGTTCTCGAGCAGGCCGCGCGCGTCTTCCGGGGGACCGCCGCGGGTTCCGAAGCGGAGCTGCGCGCCGCCGCCGGGGGCGATCGCCGGGCCCTCGGGAGCCGTGTCGACTTCCCACTGGAACTCGCCGTTGTCTCCGAGCCTCCCGCGCCAGATCTTGACCTCGGGCTGGCCTTGACCGTCGAGGCGCCATTCGTGGCGCAGGGCCTGACCGGGCTCGAGCCGTCGCGGCAGGGTCATCTGGGGCGGACGGGAATCGGGGCGCAGGCCGCGCAAGCCGCGCAGCTCGATGCGCGGCGGGCGCGGAGCAGGACGCGAGCGGGACTCGGCCCGGCCCTCGAGGCGCGCTTCGAGCTGGCCCTGGAACTCATCGACCCAGGCGTCGAACTCGTCCTGCCAGCGCTCCATGGACTGCTCGAATTCCGAGCTGAAGCGCTCCATCTCCTGCTCCCAGCTCTCGGCCCAGCGTTCGGCCTGGTCGGCCATCTCCGCGGAGAACTCCTCGACCCAGTCTTCGAAGGCCTCCTCTTCGGGAGCCGACGCGGGATCGGACCCGAGCCAGCGACCCTCTGCCTCGGTCGACATCGGGTCTTCCGGCGCCTCGAAGAAGTCGGGGGCCTTGAATCCGGGGGCTAGGGCCATCGCGGCAGCCTCCCCGGCGCCGAGCTCCGCCTCGACCTCGATCTGCTCCTCGCCGCGCTGGACCTCGAGCCGCAGGCGATCGCCCACCTCTGCCCCTCGAATGGCGGCCCGCAGATCCTCTGCGGTCAGCACCGGAGCGCCATCGACACCGATCACCCGATCGCCATCGGTCAGGCCGGCGCCCTCCGCGCCCGAACCCTCGACCACGGATTCGATCAGCGCGCCGCCCTCCCCGTGGTCCCCGAGGACCACGCCGAGCATCGGCCGGGGGCGGAACTCCATGCCGCCGGGTCCGCCGAACCGCAGGCCCTCGATCTGGCCTTCGAGACCCTCCAAGGCGATCTCCAGCTGACGCTCGGCGTCGCGCTGGGCGGCGCGCGCGCGCTGCTGGTTCTCGCGCGCCAGCTCGCGGGTCGACTCGCTGGACCCTCTGGGCGGCAGATCCGCAGACTGGGGCGGGCGCGGGGCAGCCGGCACGGCCAAGCCGCCACCGGCGCGGCCCCCGCGCGGCGCCAGGCGGGCCAGCAGGGTCATGCGGCGCTCGCCGCGCAGGATCTCGATGGCCAGGTCCGAGCCCGCGGAACGGCTGGAAACCGCCTCCACGACCTCGGAGGGGCTGCGCACCCCGCGGCCCGCCAGGGACAGGATCAAATCACCGGTTTCGAGCCCGCAGGCCTCCGCGGGGCTGCCGCCGGTGACGGAGTCGATCCGCACGCCCCCCTCGGCCGCGGTGACCGTGATCCCCAGATAGCCCTGGGCGGGGGCCGGCGGCGGCGCGGGCTGCTGCACCGCTGAGGGGGCCAGCGGTACCAGGGCGACGAGCGGGGACGGGGCGGGCAGGCTGTGGGCCTGCTGGCCGAGGACCAGGGCGAAGTGAGCGAATCCGAGCATGTGGGATCGGCGCGGGGCGCCAGGTGGGCCTGTGGGCCGGTGGAGACGGCGGTTTTCCACGGGCCTCCCTGAGGCCCGGACCCGCCGACGTACGCAGGATTCGGAAAGCGGTTGGGTCGCTTGCGGGGCGGCCCAAGAAATTCCAGCCCGGGGGCGGAGCCCTCCCGACCTGGGGTCCCTGCGCACAAGCCCCGCGGACCGGCGCTGGTGGGCCCGCGCCCCGGACCGAAGTGCCGCTGCGGCGCGGGGATCGAGAGCGTCCGGGACGAGAGAGCGGGGCCGGGGCGGCCCAAGGGCACTCGGACAGGCCGCGGCGACAGGCTCAGGCAGCGGCTCGGGAGCGCACCTCAGCGCACCTCAGCGCACCTT
>JBIKLM010000313.1:0-5302 GCA_044359835.1 Planctomycetota bacterium | reverse complement strand
CAGCCCGCTGGAGGGGAGGTGCGGCATGGGGCGCTAAGTTAAGCCGCCTGGGGGTCCGCGAAAGGGGCCGGGCGGCCGGATTCGGGGCCTGCTGCGGCGCTGTCCGCTTCTCGGGTCCCGCGCCGGCCTCCGCGGATCCTGCGGGCCTCCGCGCGGGGCCCCTCGGCCCGCCTGGTTTAGAGTTCTGCGCCCCGCTCCAGCCTCGCTGCCCCGTGCGCCGCCTCCTGCTGCAACTCTTCCACCCGGCCTTGGAGCGCTCCCGCGTGGGGGCTTCCCTGCTCGAGGCCGTGGCCGAGCTGCCCGGCCTGACGATCAACGACCTGTACGAGCGCTATCCGGACGGGGCCATCGACGTGCCCCGCGAGCAGGAGCTGCTGCTGGCCCACGAGGCGATCGTGTTCCAGCACCCGCTGTACTGGTACTCGAGCCCGGCCCTGTTCAAGGAGTGGCAAGACCTGGTGCTCGAGCACGGTTTCGCCTACGGCAGCCAGGGCACGGCCCTGCAGGGCAAGCTCTGGCTGAGCGCGATCAGCGCCGGCGGCAACCACACGTCGTACACCGAACGCGGCAGCAACCGCTATCCGCTGCGCACGCTGCTCTCGCCCTTCGAGCAGACCGCGCGCCTGTGCGGCATGCGCTTCCTGCCGCCTTTCGTCGTGTTCGGCACGCACCACCTCGACCGCGAGGCGCTGCTTTCGCCCCACGCCCGGGCCTACCGCCAGGCGCTGGTCGAGCTGCAGAGCGGCGACCTGGCCTGGGCGCAGGGGCCGGCCGCACCCGAGTTCTGGAACCATCGCGAGGGGTCCCGCGCGGCGCCGGCTTTCCTGGGCGGCGGGGGGCCGGCGACGTGAGCGCGGGCTGGCTCGAGGTCGCCGCGGTCTACCTGGGCGCGGCGGTGCTGGCGGTGCCGATCGCCAAGCGCCTGGGGCTGGGCGCGGTGCTCGGCTACCTGCTGGCGGGCATCGCCATCGGCCCCCACGGCCTGGCCTTGACCGGCGCCTCGATGACCCAGGGCGTGGGCGGGGTCATGGAGGTGGCCGAATTCGGCGTGGTGATGATGCTGTTCCTGGTGGGCCTCGAGCTGCGGCCCGCCAGCCTGTGGCAGCTGCGCGGGCCGATCCTCGGGCTGGGCGGCCTGCAGGTCCTGGCCACGACCCTGGCCCTGACCCTGCTGGTGCATTGGATCGGTCCGGGTTGGTCCGCGGCCGTGGCGATCGGCATGGCGCTGAGCCTGTCCTCGACGGCGCTGGTGGTGCAGTCGCTCTCCGAGCGCGGATTGCTGCGCACCGAAGCCGGGCGCTCGTCCTTCGCGGTGCTGCTGTTCCAGGACCTGGCGGTGATCCCGATCCTGGCGATCCTGCCGCTGCTCGGGCAGGGGCAGCGCCCGGACGCCTCCGGACACGCCGCCAGCTGGGTCGGCGGCCTGGCCCCCTGGCAGCAATTCCTGGCGATCCTGACCGCGGTCGGGCTGGTGATCGCTGCGGGGCGCTTCCTGATCAAGCCCTTCCTGGCCTTCATCGCGCGCTCCAAGCTGCGCGAGGCCTTCACCGCCGCGGCCCTGTTCCTGGTGGTGGCCACGGCGCTGCTGATGCAGGGCGTGGGGCTTTCCGCGGCCTTGGGCACCTTCCTGGCCGGCGTGGTGCTCGCCGAAAGCCCCTACGCGCGCCAGCTCGAAGCGGACATCGAGCCCTTCAAGGGCCTGCTGCTCGGGCTGTTTTTCATCGGCGTAGGCGCGAGCATGGACCTGGGCCTGGTGGCGGAGGCCCCGCTCGAGCTGGTGGGCTTCACCCTGGCCGCCATGGCGCTCAAGGGCCTGGTGCTGGCCCTGGCCGGCCGCCTGTTCAAGCTCGACGGCAGCCAGGCGATCCGCTTCGGCATCTCGCTTGCCCAGGGCAGCGAATTCGCCTTCGTGGTGCTCGCTTTCGGCGTGTCGAAGGGCGTGCTCGAGCCGCGCCTCTCGGCCTATCTGGTGGCCGGCGTGGCCCTTTCGATGGCCTTCGCGCCGCTCCTGTTCCTGCTGGACGACCGCCTGATCCAGCCGCGCTTTCTGAGCCGCGAGGCGCTGCCCCGGCCGCCCGGCCCGACCGCCGGCGAGCACGACAGCGAGGTGATCCTGTGCGGCATCGGCCGCTTCGGCGTCACCGTGCTGCGCCTGCTCAAGGCCAGCGGGCTGCGCGCGACCGTGCTCGACATCGACCCCAAGCAGATGGCGCTGCTCGAGCGCTTCGGGCACCGCAGCTACTACGGCGACGGGGCCCGCGAGGACCTGCTGCGGGCCGCGGGGGCCGAAAAGGCCCGGCTGCTGGTCGTGGCCGCCGGCGACATGGAAAAGACCAACCAGATCGTGCGGGTGGCCCAGGAGCACTTCCCGCACCTCAAGATCCTGGTGCGCGCCCGCAATCTGCAGCACGCCCAGGAACTGATCGAGATGGGCGTCGACCACGTCGAGCGCGAGACCTTCGGCGCCGCCACGGACCTCGGTCAGGCCGCGCTCAAGAGCCTGGGCATGCGCGCCTACCGCGCCCGCCGCGCCGTGCAGATGTTCCGGGCCCACGAAGAACGCGTGATCCGCGAGCTCCTGCCCCTGCGCCAGGACCAGGAAGAATACCTGCAGCTGGCCCGCCGCCGCGCCGACGAACTGGCCGAGCTCCTGCGCATCGACACCCAAGGCCTCGACCGCTCCGGCGAACGCGCCTTCGACGTCGAAAGCCTGCGCGAAGAGGTCGAGGGCCAGACCAGCCCAACTCCCTCATCTCTCGCCCTCGGCTCCCCGGAGCGCGAAGGCGCAGCACGCCGCACGAACGCCGCCCAAGGCGCGTCCGACCCGGCTTGATGCCCCCCGTGCCCAGCAGGGCCATCGAAATCGGCTTCGCTGGCCCTCCCAACACGTCGGGGGGATCCGTTCCCCGGACCCCTCGATGTGTCACCCATGTGCTCGGACGGATGTGCTACCCACGTCCTGGGTTGCACACTCGCGGAATCCGCCGGGGGTAGAACCAAGCCCAGCCGGGAGCTGTCGATCGGCCGAGGTCTGCTCGGAATTGCCCGCAGCGCCTGGCTGGGCGCGGCGTCCTTGGGTCAGCGCCGAAGGGACCCCAGCCGCAGGGTCCCGCGCTTCTCGCCCCATGCAGAACTTGCCCCACTTGACTCGCGAACACCTGCTCGCCCACGAGCCCTTCTTGCGCCGCTTGGCCCAGCGCCTGGTGCGCGATGAAGCCACGGCCCTCGACCTGGTCCAAGAGACGCTGCTGCGGGCCATGGAAGTGCCCGTGCCAGCCGCGTTGGAGTCGGGTCTCCTGCCGAACTGGCTGGCGCGCATCCTGCGCAATCGCGCCATCGACCGGAGCCGGCGCAACACCAGCCGCAGGAACCGCGAGCAGGCCGCGGCTAATCCCGAAGCGATCGACGCGGGCCCGAGCGCCCTCGAACGGCTGGAGGTTTCGCGAAGCGTGATCGCGGCGGTCCTCGCCCTCGAGGAGCCCTATCGCGGCGTGGTGCTGGAGAGCTTCTACGAAGAACGCAGCCCGGCCGAGATCGCTGCACGCCGCGGCGTGCCGGCCAGCACCGTGCGCGCCCAGCTGTCTCGGGCGCTGGCCCAGCTGCGCGGTCGCCTCGACCGCGAACACGGCGGCGATCGCAGCGCCTGGGGCCTGGCGCTGCTCTTCGCGGCCCGTCCGCGGGTGCAAGCCTCGGCGGCTCCCAGCCAGCTCGCGGCGGCCGCGGTCGTCCTGGCCGCCTTGAGCACGGGCGCGATCCTGCTCGCTCCGCAGCTGCGGCCAGGGGCCATGCCGGGCAGCGCGGCCAGGCTCGAGCAACCCGTGGCTGCCCTGCCCGGCTTGGCCCTCGGGGCGGATCCCGAGCCCGTCCGCTCCCTTGGGTTCGGGCAGCCCCCCGAGCCGCCGATCGCCGCGCGGCAGGAGCTCGAGCGAGAGACGCCCGCAGCGCCGACGCCGGGCGAGCTCGTCGACGCCCTGGTCACCCGCGCGCGCCAGATCCGACGCGAGGTCCTGGATCGCCTGCTGGCCGTAGATGCGGAGCTCGAGCGCCGTTTCGCCTTCGCCGCCGCCGACGGCCGGGGTGGGGTCTTCCATTTGCTCGATCGCGGTGCGATCGCCGAGCGTCTCAGCTTGCCTTGGCTCCAGGGTGGGGGAGCCTTTTTTTCGTTCAGCAGCCGCTCCCACGATTACCAGACTCGCGCGCAGATCGAGTATCAAGGTCCGTGGATCTCTTCCGGATTCGCGGGCGGGGATCCGGGCGTTTGGCTGGACCTTGGGCCGGGGATTTTCGACCCGGTCGCCTGCGCTTCCCTGGAGGGGCTGCGACGGGCTGTGCCCAACGAGCTCGTCAAGCCGCTTGCGACCCTGCTGACCACGCCGCTCGCGGACGAAAGCGGGGCTCTGCGCAGCGAGCTCGAGCTCGAATCCCTCGGGAGCCCGCGGCATGTCCAGTGGAAGAGCGGTCACAGCTACCTGTTGCGCAGCCTGATCCAACGGGATACGGAGGTGTTGGTGCTGGTCCAGATCGTCGAGGCGGCGGAGCAGCGCCTGACGCTGGCCTGGCGCCTGTTCGAGCAGCGCGAATTTCCCCGCAGCGGCCGCCGATATCTTTCGCCTGTGCAGAGCTCGGACGTCCCCGCGGCGCCGGCCGAGCTCCAGGGGCTTTCGACGCCTGATCTGCTGGATCGACTGACTGCGGTGGAAACGGAGGCCCGGCCCCTGCTGCTCGAAGTCGACCCGGGCGCGCTGCCTGCGCGCGTCGCTGGTCTGCTCGGGCGATCGGATGCCGGCGTCTTCCGCTTGCTCGAGACGGACCATGGCGCCACAGAATTGATCGCGGAAAGGGGTGGCGGCGCCTACTATTCGCTGGCGCGCCGCAGCCACTCCTACGACCAGGAGCCCGATGTGAACTTGGCGGGCCAGGAACTCGATTCCGGGTTCTACGGCGGGACGTGCGCGGCGATCGTCGACCTCGGGGCCGTGACCCTCGCGGAGGTGCCCGGGGCGCTTGAACGGCTCGATCCGGCGCTGGTCGGACTGTTTCATAGCGACCCGGAGACCGCGGGTGCCGACTTCGTGAAGCAGTTCAGAGCCCGGGCTTCCGAGCTCGAGGTCGACGACCGGGCGCGTGCGCGGCCGGGCCACAGCTACCTGCTGCGCAGCCACCTCTGGGGCGAGCACGACCTGCTGGCCGCCATCGAGCTGCTCGAGTGCAGCCCACAGGGCGCCCTGTGCGCCTACCAGATCTTGGCTTCGTGGCCGGTCGAAGCTCGCTGACAGGCTGAGAGAAAATATCGACTCGGGCT
>JBIKLM010000033.1:0-16753 GCA_044359835.1 Planctomycetota bacterium | reverse complement strand
ACGGCTCGGCGCTGCTCAACATGAACACCGGGCGCATCGTGTCGGGGCATCCCTCGATCGGCGCCTGGGCCAACTACGGCCGCCCGAGCTCGAACCCGAACCTGCCCGGGCACGTGGTGCTGCTCGACCCCGCCGGCGGCCCGATCAGCGGCGCCAAGAATTGGACCAGCGGCTACATGCCGGCCTCGCTGCAAGGAGTGACCCTGCGCACCGCAGGCACCCCGATCCTGGACCTGGACCCGCCCGCCGCCCTGGGCGACGGCATCCAGCGCTTGCTGCTCGATCACCTGGCCGAAGAGAACCGGCTGCACGCCGACCCGCGCGCCGCGAACCCTGAACTGGCCGCCCGCTCGGCGCAGTTCGAGCTGGCCTACCGCATGCAGAGCGCGGCCCCCGAGGCGGTCGACCTGGGCGGCGAATCCGCGGCGACCCGCGAGCTGTACGGCCTGGACCGCAGCGAAACCGCCGACTTCGCCAAGAAGTGCCTGCTGGCCAGGCGCCTGGTCGAGCGCGGCGTGCGCTTCATCACGGTCTATTCCGGCGGCGGCCACAACGACGACTGCTGGGACGCCCACGGGGACCTGGTCTACAACCACAGCCTGCACGCCGGCCGCACCGACCGGCCGATCGCGGGCCTGCTCACCGACCTCAAGCAGCGCGGCCTCCTGGAAGAAACCCTGGTGGTCTGGGGCGGCGAATTCGGGCGCCAGCCGACGGCCGAATACGAGAGCGGCACGGGCCGCGATCACAACGCCTGGGGCTTCACCATGTGGCTGGCGGGCGGCGGCGTGAAGGGCGGCATCCAGGTGGGCACCACCGACGAGCTCGGGGCGCGCGCCGTCGACGACCGATACCACGTGCGCAACCTGCACGCCACGATCCTCGATCGTCTGGGCCTCGACCCCAACGACCTGAGCTACCCGTTCCAAGGCCTCGACCAGAAGCTGGTCGGCGTGGAGGGCGCCGAACCGATCCAGGCCCTGCTCGCATGAGCGCGGCGACTGCGCTGCTGCTCGAGGCCTCAGGCGACGGGCTGCGCTTCCTCGGGCGGCTGCATCCGCTGCTGGTGCACCTGCCGATCGGCGGCCTATTCGCGCTGCTGCTGGCGGAGGTGCTCCTCGGAGCCCGTCCCGAGGGCCGCGCCCTGGCGCTGCGCCGGGGCCTGGTGCTGCTGTTCGCAGCGGGCGCGGCCGGTGCCGCCCTGGCCGGCTGGCTGCTGGCCGAGGAGGGCGGCTACGAAACCGAGCTGCTCGCGGAGCACCGCCGCCAAGGCTTGATCGCAGCGGGGCTGGCCGCCGCGCTGCTGCTCTCGGAAGCCGCCCGTCAGCGCGCCTTCGGCACGCTGCTGCGCCGGGCGCTGCTGCTGCTCGCCGCGGGCATGGTGGCGGTCGCTGGACACCACGGCGGAGCCCTGACCCACGGCGCCAGCTTCCTGGCGCGCTACGCGCCGGCGGCGCTGCGGCCCTGGCTGCAGGAGGAAGCCGAGCCGGCCGCGGCACGGGTTGCGAGCCGCTCGTCCGCGCAGCCGGACGGGGGCTCGGGCAGCGTCTCCGAGAAGGCGCTCGAGCTTTCCAACGGCGGCGCCCAGGGCCCGACGAGCGCGGCCGCCGGCAGCCGATCGGCGGGGCTCGCAGCGGCTGGGATCGGCCCAGCGGGTTCCGGCGCAGCGGGGCTGGCCGCAGAGGTGCGCCGTTTGATGGACGGGCGCTGTGTCGAATGCCACGGCCCGGACAAACAGAAGGGCGGCCTGCGCCTCGACACGCCCGGCGGATTGGCGCGCGCCGTGCTGCCCGGCGATCCCGCGGGCAGCGAGCTGTTCTTGCGGGTCACGCTGCCCGCCGACGACGAGGACCGCATGCCCACCGAGGGCGAGCCCCTCTCGGCGGATCAAATCGGCCTGCTGTACGCTTGGATCCGGGCCGGCGCGCCCTTGGAAGACGGACCCACGGGGAACGGCTCCAGCGGCGACGGCCCGACCGAGGCCGGGCCGCGCTCCGCGTCCGAGGCGAGCGCGGGCGCTGCCGTCGCCGACCTCGCAGCCGCGGACCTCCGGCTGCTCGCAGGCAGCGGCGCGCGCTTCGAAGCCCTCCCTGCGCCCTCCGCGGCCGCGGCGGGGCCGGCGCAGGGCTCCCGCGCTTGGAGCCTCGACTTCGCCCGCAGCGGCGCGCCGGCCTCGGAGCGCCGCCTCGACCCGCGCGCCCTGGCCGCCCTGGCGCCGCTGTCCGAGCGCATCGCCGAGCTGGACCTCTCCGGTTGCCGCGGGCTCGGCGCCGCGCTCGCCGCGGCCCCGCCTCTGCCCGGGCTGAGGCGCTTGAGCGCGCGCGGCAGCGACCTGGACGACGCCGCCTTGGCTCTCTTGCTCGAGCGCGCGCCGGCCCTCGAGACCCTGGTGCTGACCGGCAGCCCGATCAGCGCCGCCAGCAGCGCCGCTCTGGCCGCCGCAGCGGCCCTGGAGACGCTCTATCTGGCGGAAACGCAGTTCGGCGCGTCGGATCTGGCCGCCCTGCAGGCGCGCTGCCCGCGGCTGGCCGTCATCGGCAGCCTGAGCCTGCCCGCGGACCCGCTGGCGGACGACGGACCGCGGCGCCTCTGGCTGGCGGATGCGTCCACGGGGCGCCTGGCCCTGCTGCGCGAGACCGCCCTGGAGCACTACGAGCTGCTCTTCGAACACCCGATCCAGCAGCTGCACGATCTGCAGGTCCTGCCGGACGGCGCGCTGCTGTTCCAGACCGACTGGCAGACCCTGGTGGAGATCGATCCGAGCAGCGGGGAGCGGCGCTGGTCCTACGACGCGCGCCGGCAGAACCGGCCCGCGGGCGAAGCGGAGGACGCTGCGCTCGAGGTGCATTCCTTCGAGCGCCTCGCGGACGGCAGCACGCTGATCGCCGAGTCCGGACGCCGGCGCTTGATCTGGGTCGATCGGGAGGGCCGGCTGCTGCACCAGGTGGCGCTGCGGGTCGATCGGCCGGACGCCCACCACGACACCCGCCTGGTGCGCACCACGCCCACGGGCACCGTGTTGGTGGCCCACGAGGCCGATGGCGTGGTGCGCGAGTACGACCGGGACGGCCAGGTCGTGTGGAGCTACGCCGTGCCCCTGTTCGGCCAGGAAGCGCGCCCTGGACATGGGCCCAGCGCCCACGGCAACCAGGTCTTCGGCGCCTGGCGGCTGGCGGACGGCCGCACGCGCATCGCCACCGGCAACGGCCATCGGGTCCTGGAGGTCGACCGGGAGGGACGGATCCTTTGGGAGTTCGGGCCCGCGGATCTGCCTCAGGTGGCGCTGGGCTGGATCACCTCGGTGCAGGAGCTGCCCAGCGGCCATCTGGTGATCACCAACTGCCACGCCGGCCCGGACCAGCCCCAGCTGATCGAGATCGATCGGGACAAGCGCCTGATCTGGAGCTTCCGCGACTTCAAGCGCTTCGGCGATTCGCTCTCGAACGCCTGGATCGTGCCCGATCCGCGCCGCGACGGTCCTGCCGAGGGGCCGCGCTGACCCATCCGCCGGCCCCGCTACAGCGGACACAGCCACCCCACTTCCAGCCAACTTCCAGCCGCGCCGCACGCCGCACGCCGCACGCCGCACGCCGCACGCCGCAGCACGCCGCCGCACCACGGCGCCGCACGCCGCCACCGCACTGCCCGACGACATCACCCGAGGCAACTCCCCCGCCGTCCAGCTCCCCGATGCCCCCCGACAAGCCCCCGCCCCTGCGCTTCGCCCTGATCGGCCCCGGCCAGATCGCCCAGGTCTTCGCCGAGAGCCTGCTCGAAACCGGCGCTGGCTCGGTGGCCTGCGTGTTCGGCCGCAACCTGCAGAAGGCGCGCACCCTGGCGGAGCGCTTCGGCGGCGAAGCGGTGGCCGATCTGGAAGCCGCCATCGGCCATTCCGCGGTGCAGGCGGTCTACGTGGCGACGCCCCACAGCGCCCACGCCGAGGCGGTGCAGGCGGCCCTGGAGGCGGGCCTGCCGGTGCTATGCGAGAAGCCGCTCAGCCCCAGGCTGGAGACCACGCGCGCCCTGTTCGCCCTGGCGGCGCAGTCCTCGGTGCCGCTGCTCGAGGGCTACATGTACCGGGCCCATCCGCAGATCGATCGGGCCCTGGCGATCGTGCAGAGCGGCGAGCTGGGGTCCCTGCGGCGCATCGAAAGCCATTTCGGCTTCCACGCGCCCTACGACCGGCAGCAGCGCCTGTTCGCCCCCGAGCTGGCCGGCGGCGCGATCTTGGACGTGGGCGGCTACCCGCTCTCCCTGACCCTGGCCCTGGCGCGCGCCGCCGGGATCCCGTCCGAGCAGTCCCTGCACCCCGATCTGACCGAGGTCGACGGCGAGCTGGCCGCCAGCGGCGTCGATGCCCACGGGGAGGCCGAGCTGCATTTCCCGGCCGGGCTGAGCGCCCGCATCCGCGTCTCCCTGAGGCAGGAGCTCGGCCGCGGCGCGCTGGTGCACGGCACCCTCGGCAGCCTGCGCCTCGAAGACCCGTTCCTGCCCGGCGGGCAGCGCCGCGGCCGCCTGGCGCGCCTGTGGGTCGAAACCGAGCGGCAGCGCCGCGAGGAGCGCATCGAGGCCCGCGCCGATTGCTTCGCCCTGGAAGCCGAGGAGCTCAGCCGGATGGTCCACGCTCGCCAGCTCGAGCCGCGCGCGCCCTTCGTGGGCCGCGCCGAAAGCCTGGCCCTGGCCGAGCTGCTCGAGCGCTGGCGCGAACGCCTCGGGGCCCTCTGACCGGCGCGCGGGGATCCTCACCAAGCGCCCCGGACGCCGGCTCCGTCCGGACCCGCCCCGCGATCCCGCCGAAGGCGCCCAGGTCGCGCCTCCCGCACGACGCGCCGAAAGCCGCCGAATCGAGCAGCAACCCCTGCGCCCTCAGCCCCTTCGATCGAAGCGACCCCAGCCGCCTCGACGACCTCAACAACCTCGACAACCTCGACAACCTCGACAACCTGAGCAATCTGAACAGCTTGAACAGCTTGAACGACCCGAGAAACCCGAGCCCATCCAGCGACCTGAGCGACCTGAGCCCCGCCAGCCTTGCCAGCAGCCCGAGCGCCGCTCGCGGCGCCCGCGGCCCCCGCTAGCCCGCGGGCCCGCAGCACCCGACCCGCCCCATCCCCCCGCGCCCCCCACTCTCCACCTTCCTTGACCTCCCTGGACTGGATCGTCCTGCTGGCCTTCTTCGCCCTGGTGGTGGCCGTGTCCCTGGCCGCCTCGCGCGGCGAACGCACGCGCGCCGACTACTTCCTCGCCGGTCGCTCCCTGCCCTGGTGGCTGGTCGGCTTCTCGCTGATCGCCTCCAACATCTCGACCGAGCAGTTCGTCGGCATGACCGGACAGGCGGCCCGCGCCGGCCTGGCGGTGGCCAGCTACGAGCTCCTGGCCGCGCCGGCCCTGGTGCTGGTGGCCTGGGTGCTGCTGCCGCGCTTCCTGCGCGCCGGCCTCTACACGATCCCGGAGTTCCTCGAGTACCGCTTCGACCGCGCCACGCGCTCGCTGCTGGCGGCGTTGATGGCGGTCTTCTTCGTGGTCACGGTGTTGTCCGCGGTGCTCTACAGCGGGGCCACCTTCCTGTCGTCGGTGCTGGACGTGCCCGGGGTCCTCGAGCGCAACGGACTGGCCTCCCCGGAGCGCGCCGAGTCCCGCGCCTTCCTGTTGAGCGTCTGGACGATCGCCCTGATCGCAACGGTCTACACGGTGATCGGCGGGCTCAAGGCCGTGGTTTGGTCCGATCTGGTGCAGGGCGCGGCGCTCTTGGCCGGCGGCGCGCTGGTCCTGTGGCTGGCGCTGGACGCCCTGGCGCAGGGCGGCGGCGTGCTGGCCGGCTGGCGGCGTTTCGTCGAGAACCAGGGGGATCGGCTGCACCTGGTGCGGCCCTGGAACGATCCGGACGTGCCCAGCCTGTCGCTGGTCACGGGGCTATGGATCCCGGTGCTGTTCTATTGGGGCCTCAACCAGTTCATCACCCAGCGCGTGCTGGCCGCGGGTTCCTTGGCCGAGGGTCAGAAGGGCATCTACTTCGCGGCGGCGGTCAAGCTGCTGATGCCGCTGTTCGTGGTGGTGCCGGGCATGCTGGCGGTCAGCCTGCTCGGGCCGGCACTCAGCGCCGCCGATCCGGACCAGGCCTATCCGCTGCTGCTGCGCGAGCTGCTCGGCCCCGGGCTGCTCGGCTTCCTGCTGGCGGCCATGGCCGGCGCGGTGATGAGCACCTTCAACTCGGGCCTCAACTCGGCCGCCACCGTGATCGTGCTCGACCTCTACGCGGTGCACGTGGCCCCCGGCTTGAGCGAAGCCCAGGCGGTGCGCATCGGCCGCATCGCGACCCTGCTGCTGGCGCTGCTGGCCTGCCTGTGGACGCCCGTGATCCAGGCCTTCGAGGGGGTCTTCGGCTACATCCAGGAGCTGTGGGGCTTCGTCTCCGCGCCCACCTGCGCGGTGTTCTTCGCGGGGCTGTGCTGGCCGCGGCTGCCGGCGCGCGCCGCGCGCACGGCCCTGATCCTCGGCCCGCTGCTCTACGCCCTCTCGCGCGCTCCCGCCTGGGCCTGGAGCGCCGCAGAGGCCCGCGCCCTGGGCGCCCTGCCCGCCCTGCTGCACCGCTACGCCTCGCTGGCCTTCCTCTACCACCTGTTCATCCTGTTCGTGCTGCTCACGGCGGGCCTGTGGCTGTGGTCGCGCCTCGATCCGCTGCCCGCGCCCGTGCGCTTGCCCGACCGCTCTCAGGTGGACCTGACGCCCTGGCGCTTCTCGCGGGCCGCGGGGCTCGCGCTGCTGCTCGCCACGGCGGCGATCTACGCCGCCTGGTGGTAGGCCGGGAAAGCGGCGCTCACAGCCGCACCAGCCGCTGCACGCCCACCAAGCGCTGCCCCGGCTCGAGCCGCTTCGGGGCTTCGATCCAGGCCGCTTCGATGCAGACGTACCGGCGCCACTCGCCCGGCCCCAGGTCGGACAGCGCGGCAGCCTTGGTCGCTCCGATGTTCCACACCACCGCGTCCGGCAGCCCGCTCTGTTCGACGCGCAGCAGCGGCCGATAGCCGGCGCCGCTGCGGCGCCACAGCTCCAGGGGCCGTTCGAGCCCCAGCAGCTGGCGATCGACCTCGCCCTCGAAGCGCAGCGGCCCGGACTGCACGAATTCGCCGCGCTCGGCCTCGCGCGCCCGGCGCCCCTCGGCGCCGAGCAGCTCGAGATCGGTGACGTCGTCGACCGCCAGGTAGGTGTGCAAAGCGAGGGTGAATTCGGCCGCCTGCGCGCCGCGGGCTTCGACCGAGATCTCGATCTCCAGCTCGGCCTCGCAGGGCCGGGCCTGCACCTCGAGGCGCACGGCCCCGGGCCAGCCGGGCCAGCGCCCGGCCTCCACGTCCAGGCGCACCCCGCGGCCGTGCAGGGGCGTCCAGCGCTCGAGGCGCGCGAAGCCGTGCTTGGGCAGGGCCCCGAGGCCCGCGAACTGCGGAAAGCACACCGGGACGCCGCCGCGGATCGCCAGGGCCTGGCCCTTCGGCCCTTGCACGGCCGCGAGCGACGAAACGAACAGGCGCTCGTCCCCAGCCCGCCCGCGCCAGGACAGGAGCTGACCGCCGTACAGGCTGAAACGGGCCTCGGCCCCATCCGGGCCGCGCACGGGGACCAGCTCTCCAAAGCGCTCCAGGCTCTGCTGCATGGCGTGACACTAACCGAGCCGAGTGGCCTTCCAGCCGCCTCCCAGCCAGCCCCTCGCCGACCGCTCCCGATCCAAAGCACCACCCGTCTTCCGCGCTGCTCCGAGCGAGTTTCGACCGCCCTGCTCGCCGCCCGCCCGCTGGCCACCCCGCGGCGCCTGCACCCGCTCGCTGCGGCCCGCTGGTCCGCCCGCGGCCTTGGCCCCAAGCCCCCGACCAGCGGCGCCCCGCCGGGGCGCGATCGGGCGCCGAGCGGTGCCCCTCCTGGGCCAGTCGAGTGCCGCCCCGCTTGCGCTCCGGCCGGCAGCGGTTAGGTTCGCAGGGGTCGCGCCGCCGCGCCGACGCGACCGGTGCCCCACGCGCGTCCGCCCAACCCCAAGGAGGTGATCATGAGTCTGACCGACTCCCGCCCGACCCCGCGATCCAGCTGCCCGCGCCACCCTGCGCCCGGAGCCCTCGGCGTGTCGACCCGCGTCGGCCCCCGAGCCGCCCAGCAGCCTGCCTCCCAGGGGACTGGCGCCTGAGCCGATCGGGCTGCACCTGGGCTAGAGCCAACCGCTCGCCCGGACAGCCCCTCCGCTCCGGCCCCGTCGCGGCCCCCGGCCGCTCCGGCAAGACGGGCCACCGCGCGCGCTGGCGCTGGTGGCCCGTCTCTTTTTTCCGAGCTCGAATCCGCGCGGCGGGTTGGCGTCCCTTTGGATGCGGAGCGGAACGACTTCGATTCGGCCGGAGGCTGGCCGCGAGGCTGCGACCCGACCCCAGCGGCGCCAGCGCGGTCACAGCAGGCTGACCGGGTCGATGTCGAGGGTGATGCGCAGTTGGCTGTGCTGGGCGCTGAGGGGGGTCAGCAGCTCGAGCAGGGCGGCGCGGGCGGCGCTGAAGACGGGGCCGGGGGGCGCCTTGAGCAGCAGGTGGTGGCGGTGGCGGCCGCGCAGTTGCGTCAGGGGCGCGGGGGCGGCGCCGAGGACGGAGATCGGCAGGGGGCGAGCGTCGGCGGAGCCCGGGACGCGGTTGGCGGGGCTCGGGTTGCTCTGGGCGGCGCTGGCGGCCAGAGGGGCGGGGGCCCGCGAGCCCGCGGCGGGCAGGGTGGAAGCGGCTGGGGATCGAGAGGAGGCTGCGGCTGCGGCCGACTCTGGCGCCTGAGCTGGCGCTGGGGCTGGCGTGAGCGGAGCGGCGGTGAAGGGCAGGGGACTGGCGAAGCGGGCCTTGAGGGTTTCCGCGACCTGGTCGGCGCTGCTGGCGGCCAGGCGCGGGTCTTCGGATTCGAACAGGACGCGGATCAGGCGCGTGGCGGGCGGGTAGCCGAGGGCGCGGCGGTCGGCGAGTTCCTGGGCGGCGAAGGCCTCGAAGTCGTGTTTGGCCGCCAGACGGATGGCGGGGTGTTCGGGGTTTTCGGTCTGGATCAGGATGCGGCCGGGCAGGTGGCTGCGGCCGGCGCGGCCGGCGACCTGGGAGAGCAATTGGAAGGTGCGCTCGGCGGCGCGGAAGTCGGGCAGGTGCAGGGAGGTGTCGGCGCTGACGATTCCGACCAGGGTCACGCGCGGAAAATCCAGGCCCTTGGCGATCATTTGGGTGCCGACCAGCACGTCGATCTCGCCGGCGCCGAAGGCCTGCAGCACGCGCTCGTAGTCCTCGCGGCGGCGCATGGTGTCGCTGTCCATGCGCGCCACCCGCGCGGCCGGGAACATCGCGGCGACCACGCTCTCGACGCGCTCCGAACCGCTGCCCAGCCAGCGCGGGCGCGGCGCCGTGCAGATCGGGCAGGCCTTGGGCACGGGCATCTCGTGGCCGCACAGATGGCAGACCAGGCGCCCGATCTGCTTGTGCCAGGAGAGCGCCGTGGCGCACTGGTGGCAGCGCGTGACGTGCCGGCAGGCAGCGCAATAGAGCACCGGCGAATAGCCGCGCCGGTTCAGGAACAGGAGCGCCTGCTGGCCCAGGTTCAGGGTCTCTTCGAGGGACTGGCGCAGCAGCCGGCTGAACACGGGCGTGAAGCGCTCCTGGGGCTCCTGGCGCATGTCGACCACGGTCACCGGGGGCAGCTTGCCGCCGCCGACGCGCTCGGGCAGCAGCAGGCGATGGAAGCGGCCTTCGGCGGCGCCGCTGAAGGTCTCGAGGCTGGGCGTCGCGGAGCCCAGGATCACCACCGCGCCGGCGCGCCGGGCGCGCTCGAGGGCCACCTCGCGGGCGTGGTAGCGCGGGTTGCTGGCCTGCTTGAAGGAGGGCTCGTGCTCTTCGTCGATCACGATCAGGCCCAGGTCGACGACCGGCGCGAACAGGGCCGAGCGCGCGCCGACCACCACGCGCAGTTCGCCCGAGCGCACGCGTTTCCAGACCGAGAGGCGCTGGGCGTCGGTCAAGCGCGAATGCAAGAGTGCCACCTCGCCGAAGCGCGCCCGGAACCAGGACACGGTCTGGGGCGTCAGCGCGATCTCGGGCACCAGCGTGATCGCGCTGCGGCCGAGGGCCAGGCAGCGCTCGATGGCGCGCAGATAGACCTCGGTCTTGCCGCTGCCGGTGATGCCTTGCAGCAGGAACGGGCGCGCTTGGCGCAGCTCGAGCGCCATCGAGATCGATTCGAGGGCCCAGCTCTGGCCGGCGCTGAGCTGGCTCGGGCGCGGGCGCTCGCGATCGCCGCCGGCCGCGAGCAGCGGGTCGGAGTCGGCCTGACGCAGCAGCGCCAAGCCGCGTTTCGCCAGGCCCTTGGCGGGTGCATCGGAGAGCCCCAGGCGCCGCAGCAGGTCGCGCAGCTCGGCTTCGCCGTCGATCTCGAGCAGGGTGCGCAGCAGGCGGTGCTGGGCCGGCTGGCGGCTCTCGAGGGCCGCCAGGGCCTCCGGCGTGATCCCGGGCGCGGCCTGGATCTTGAGCACGCGGCGCTGTCCGCCCTCGCGCTTCATCGGCGCCGGCAGCAGGGCCGCCAGGGCCTCGCCCAGGGTGCAGGCGTACTCTTCGGCGATCCAGGCGCACAGGGACAAGAGGCCCTCGTCGAGGGCCGGCTCGCGATCGAGCACGGCGGCCAGCTCCTTGACCAGCACGTTGCCCGCCGGGGGTTCGGCGGGCGCGCGCACCACCATGCCGACCTCGCGCCGCGGCCCGAAGGAGACCGCCACGCGCTTGCCGACCTCGACCTGGCCGGAGAGCGACGGCGGGATCGCGTAGGTGTAGGCCTGGGGCAGCGGGCGATAGAGCGCCACCTCGGCGTAGCCCACGGCGCGGGCGCGCACCGCCTGGGCGGCGGAGAAGCGCACGCCGAAATCGGCCCGCGCCGAAGGGTCCCCGCGGGCCGCTTTCTTGGGCCGTGCGGGGCCGGGTGCTGCGGCGCCGGACGCTGTTGTGGCGCTGGTTGCTGTGCTGCGGTCGGCTGATCCGCGCTTGGCTGGGTTGCGGTTGGCTGTGCCGCTCTGCGCCGTTGCGTTGGCTGCCGTTCCGCTCAGGGCCGGCTCAGCAGCCGCCGCAACCTTGGGCTTGGCACGCCGCTGAGCGCGAGCCGCGGGCGCGGCGGGCCCGGTCGGCTCGCCCGGCTCGTCGAACAGGCTGCCTTGCACCGGGCGCGGGGCCGCGCCGGTCGCGGGATCCCCGGGCGGCGGCTTCGAGCGGCGCGCGGACACGCCCTCAGCCCCCCGGGTGCGTCTCGGGGGTCGCCGCGAGATCCTTGTGGTGCCCGGGGCGCCCCTCGGCCAGGTACTTCTCGCGCACGGCGCGCTCGAGGTCGATGCCCTGCATGTTGGCCAAGCTGGCCAGCCAAGCGAACACGTCCGCGAATTCGCCCGAGAGCGCCTCGCCCTGGTGGCCGCGGCGCAAGGCGCGGGTCAGCTCGCCGACCTCCTCCATGAACCAGAAGTAGGTGCCCGCCAGGCCGCGCTCACTGTCGCGCGCGAGGTACAGGTCGGCGATCAGTTGCTGGAAGGCGCGGATCTCCATGGGCTTGGCGGGCGGGCGCTGGGGCCCCGCGGCGAAAGCGCGCGGGCTGCGGGGCCGCTGGCCCCGACTCGGGCAGCGCCCGGACACCGGCCGGGTCGCCGCGGGCGCGGCCGGTCAGCTTCCGTCCGGCAGCCGCAGGATACACGAAAGGCTGATGTCGTCCGGCAGCGGCGTCTCGGCGGCCCAGCCCAGCAGGGCCGCGCGCATGCTGCGCACGGCCTCCTGGGCGTCCCCGAAGGGCGCGTGGGCCACGGCGTTGTAGAGCCGCGTTTCCCCGAATTCATCGCCGCTCGGCGCGCGCACCTTGGCGGCCCCGGCGGTCAAGAGCACCAGCGCGTCCCCGGGCTCGAAGGCCAGGTCCTGCAGGCTCAGGGTGCGCTCGAAGACCGGGCCCCGGTCGAGCCCCAGAGCGATGCCCTCGGGCTGCAGGCGGCGCAGCTTCTGGTCCTTGGCGGTGCGCCTGAGCAGCGGCAGGCGGTGGCCCGCGCAGACCACGGTGGCGCGGCCGCCGGCCGGATCGACCAGCGCGAACAACGCTGTGACGCAGGAGCCGCGCCGCAATCGGCCGCTCAGCTCGCGGTTGACCCGCGCGAAGGCCGCGGACAGGTCGCCCTCGCGGGCCAGCTCGCTGCGCAGGAGGCCGCGCGCCATGGCGCCCACGATCGCGGCGGGCACGCCCTGGCCGGTGACGTCGCAGACCAGCAGGCCCACGCGCCCGCCGGGATAAGCGAAAAAATCGTGGAAGGAGCCGGAGAGCTCGGCGCCGGTCAGGTACACGGCGCCGATGTCGATGCCCGGGGTCAGCGGCAAAGCGTCCGGCAGCAGGGCTTCGCGCGCGCTGGCGGCCAGCTCGAGCTCGCGCTCGCGCACCGAGAGTTCGAGCTCCGCCTGCCGCCCTTCTTCGAGGTCGCCGGCCATGCGCTCGAGGGCCCGCGAGAGCAGCGCCAGCTCCATCGTGCCCGGGCTGCGCACCCGCAGCCGCAGATCGCCGTGGGACAGGCGCTGCACGGCGCCGACCATCTCGGACAGGGGCGAGGTCACCTGGCGCGCCACGATCAGGGCCACGATGGTGCCGACCAGCACCATCAGGCCCAGGATCGACGCGATCAGGGCGCCCAGGCCCGACCCGCCCTGCAGCTCGGCGGGCACGTAGACGGTGGTGACGCGCTCGCCGTCGGCGCGGTCGAAGCGCTCCGTGTAGCGCTTGGCCGGCCGGCCCGCGATGGTGCCCTCCTGGATCTCGAGGGGCCCCTCGACCGCCACCATCGCGCTGGTCGGCTGGAAGGGCTGCTGGTCGATCCCGGCGGTCAGCTCGGCCGTGGTCTTGAGCAGCGCCTCGGTCTGGTTGGCGAGCAGGCGCTGGCTCGAGGAGAAGAGCAGCAGGCCCCCCGCCAGGCCCACCAGCGCCAGGGCCACGCCCATGGCCAGCGCGAAGTGCGTGCCCAAGCTGGCCCCGCGGGCCGTTTCCCTGGCGCCGCGCCTCATTTCAGCCGCCGAGGGGCGCCGTCCAGGCTGCCGCCGTGAACAGGAACCGCCGGCACAGCCACAGGGCCAGCAGGCCGTACAGGCCGGCGATCACGTCGTCCAGCAGGATGCCGTCGCCGCCGTGCAGGCGCTCGAGCCGTCGGGCCGGCCAGGGTTTGGTGATGTCGAACAGGCGGAACCAAGCGAACGCGACCACCAAGGCCAGGGGGGACGGGGGGGAGGGCCAGAGCAGGACCAGCAGATAGCCGAGGACCTCGTCCAAGACGAACCAGCCAGGGTCGCCGGCCTGGGCGCGGCGCTCGGCCCAGTTCCCGAGACTGCGACCGACGGCATACAGCAGCAGCAGCGTGGCGATCAGCAGCGGCAGGTAGAGCTGGCCGGTCTGCGCCAGGAGCCAGGCCAGCAGCACGCCGCCCAAGGTGCCGAAGGTTCCCGGGGCCGCGGGCGCCCGGCCCAATCCGCAGGCGGT
Organism: Planctomycetota bacterium; assembly: GCA_044359835.1. Taxonomy (GTDB): domain Bacteria; phylum Planctomycetota; class UBA1135; order UBA1135; genus JBIKLM01. Next base: position 3,232 of record JBIKLM010000033.1, on the reverse strand, counting down.
CGCGGCGAACAGGCGCCAGGTGTCCCCCGGCTGGCGCGGCCCGCGCAGCAGATCGGGCTCCCCGGCGCTCACCGGGTCCCCCCCGAGAGCAGCCGCGCGGTCTTGAACACGTAGCCGATGCCCGAGCCCAGGCTGGCCAGCAGGGTCGCCCAGACCGAGAGGTGCGCCAGGTTCGACAGCCACAGGCGCGGGGTCGGCCCCCAGTCGAAGGCCGGCAGGCCCAGCACGATGCCGATCGCCACGCACTGCACCACCAGCTTGAGCTTGCCCCAGCGATCGGCCGGGAAGGCCAGCCCCTGGGCCTCGACGAACCCGCGCAGCCCGGTGACGAGCAGCTCGCGGGCCAGGACCAACACGACCACCCAGGCCGGCACGAAGTTGCGGCCGCTCGGCAGAGCCGCCAGGAAGACCAGCACCCCGAGCACCAGGATCTTGTCCACGAAGGGGTCGGCGATGCGCCCGAAGTGGGTCACATGGCCGTAGCGCCGCGCCAGGAACCCGTCCAGCCAATCCGTGGCGGCCACGCCGATGAACAGGAACAGGGCCGCCTGCGAGGCCAGACCCGGCTCGGGGCTCAGGGCGCCGGTCTCGAAGGCCGCCAGCAGCACGAACAGCGCCAAAGCGCCCAGAAAGCGCAGCCCGGTGATGCGGTTCGGCCAATGGGCGAAGACGTGCTCGCGGCGCGCGCTCATCGGCCTCTCTCTCGCGGGATCAACGCGCCTCCCTGCCGCCCGGGCGCCCTGCGCGGGCCTTGCCCGGGCGCGGCAGCTCGCAGACCAGGTTCATTTGCTCGTCGAGATCGGTCGGCACCACGCTGTGGCGCTGGCCGACCGCCAGACCGCGGCCGGTGAAAGTCGCCACCAGGTCGACCTCGGGAGCGTCCAGGGCGCCACGCGCCACGGCCATGTGCTCGCCCGGCGCCGCGCCGGGGTGCAGCTCGTCGATCAGCACCTCGAGCGGCTTGCCGATCAGCGCGCGCTGGCTCTGCTCGAGGACCCGGTCGCGCGCCGCGCGCACGGCCTCGGCGCGCGCTTCGGCCAGCTCCGCATCGACGCGGCCCTCCAGCTCGAAGCCAGTGGTGCCTTCCTCCGGCGAATAGGTGAACGTGCCGAGGCGGCCCAGGCGGTAGGACTCGACGAATTGAACGGCCTCGGCGGCGTCCTGATCGCTCTCGCCGGGGAAGCCCATCAGCAGGGTCGTGCGCAGCGTCAGCCCCGGCACCTCCTCGCGCAGGCGATCGAGGATGCGGCGCACCTGATCGCCGCTGCCGTGGCGCCGCATGGCGCGCAGCACCGGCGTGGCGATGTGCTGCACCGGGATGTCGAGGTACGGGAGCACCTTGGGGTGCTCGCGCAGCAGCTCGGTCAGCCGCCAAGGAAAGCGGTTGGGGTAGGCGTACATGACCCGCAGGCGCTGCTCGCCCGGCAGGTCCGCCAGGGCCGCCACCAGGTCGGGCAGTTCGAGCTCCCACTCGCGGCCCCAGGCGGTCGAGTCCTCGGCCACCAACACCAGCTCCTTGACGCCGTGGGCGATCAGCTCCTGGGCTTCCTCCAAGAGCGCCGGCAGCGCCTTGGAGCGGTGCTTGCCGCGCATCACCGGGATCGCGCAGAAGCTGCACTGGTGGTCGCAGCCGTGGCTGATGCGCAGGTAGGCGTAGGAGCCGGGCGTGGCCAGCAGGCGGGAGTCCTCGCGCTCCCCGGCGCGCGGCTCGAGGGCCTCCAGGTACGCGGGCACCTTCTGGCCCTGGCCGAGCTGGCGCACCGAGCGCGCCAGCGCGCGATAATCGCTGATCTCGGCCCACAGGTCGACGTCCGGGAATTCGCGCAGCAGGGCGCGCTTGTAGCGCTGGACCAGGCAACCAGCGACGACCACGGCACGCCGCCGCCCCTTGCGCTTCTGGGCCAGCTGCTTCTTGATCGCGCCCACGGACTCGGCCCGCGCCGGCCCGATGAAGGAGCAGGTGTTGATCACCACCACCTCGCTCTGGTCGATGTCGCCCGTGACCAGCAGCCCCTCCTCGGCCATGCGCGCCAGGATCAGCTCGGAGTCGATCAGGTTCCTCGCGCAGCCCAGGTGCACGAGGGCTACGGGGATCGCGGTCTTGGAGGCGGTCACAGCAGGGGGCGCAGGGGCCCCGTAGGACCTCGGGGCGGACAGGGGGCCGGAATGCCGGCCAGCGCAGTCTAAGCCAACCGGTCGCCGCGCCGATCCGTGGGCCTGCCTCCCGCAGGGCGTTCGAGCTTCGGCGAGCGCCCGCCCGAGCCGCACAGCCGCTCACGAAACCGACCGCCGGGCCGCTCGATCGTTCGGGCGGGCCCCGCTGGCGCGCGCCTGGCGCATCCGGCGCGGCGCAGCCGGGCGCTTTTCCGCGGCGCGCCGCCCCACGCCGGGGGGGCTGCGCCGACGCTTCGGCGACGCCCCTTCGGCAGCCCCTGGGTCACGGGGGGCCGCCCGCGGAGCCGCTCAACGGGCCGAGGCCTGGGCTTCCCAGAGCTCCTCGGTCATCAGGATGTCGCGGCTCTGGCCGCCCTGGTAGGGCCCGATCAGCCCCCGTTCCTGGCAGGCGTCCATGACCTCGGTCGAGGTCTTGAAGTCGAGCCCGAAGGTCTTCTGGAGCATCGACACGGCCACCCGGCCCTGGGCCAGGAACAGGCGACCGGACTCGTAGATCAGGCGCTCGCGATCGCTGGGGTCGAAGTCGAGGCCTTGGACGGGCTTCGGGCCGGGCTTGGCTCGACCGCGGGCGGAACCGGCCGCCGAGCGCGGCTCCTGGGCGCGGGCCGGAGCCCGTCCAGCGCGGGGCTGGGGGCTCAGGGTGCCGCCGCGGGTCCCCGCAGCCGGGACGGGCGCCGCCTGGGCGGCGGGCGCAGAGCGGGCGGCAGAAACCGCGGGCGTCTGGGCTGCGGCCGCCGGCCGAACCGCCGCGGCCGGGCGGGGCTCGGCCTGGGGCTTCGCGGCCGGCTCGGCCTTGGCGGCGGGTCGGCCGCCGGCCTTCGAAGCGACCGCGGCTGCGGAAGCGGTCTCGAGCTCCTCGAACAGGCTCGGCTGGCTGGTCGACGGCGCCTTGGAAGCGGCGGCGGCCGCCCCAGAGGGGGCGGCCGGCTGCAGAGCGACATCGGGCTCCGCCTGGGGCATCAGCCGCGGCGGGGGTGCGAGTTCGGCCACGGCGACGTGCTTGGGCTCGACTTCCATGCGGTCGTCGTCGCCCCAGTCTTCTTCTTCGTCCTCTTCT
>JBIKLM010000312.1:0-5323 GCA_044359835.1 Planctomycetota bacterium | reverse complement strand
CGCGACATGCAGGGCGAACTCAAGATGGTCTACAACCGCAAACGCCAAGAATCGATCACCAAGGAGCTGCTCGACATCGTCGGCGGCGCCGAAGCGCTGCGTTGAGCCGCGCGCCAGCACCCGCCCAGCCCCCCGAGCCCCTCCATCCGCCAGCTCACCCCCTCGAGCCCCCCTCCCCATGAGCGCCCAACAACACGGCTCCGTGTACCAGGTCTTCGGCCCGGTGGTCGACGTCCGCTTCCCCGCGGGCAAGCTGCCCGCGATCTTCAACGCCCTGTCGATCGAGGACCAGAGCCGCGGCCTGCGCCTGACCCTCGAAGTCGCCCAACACCTCGGCAACGACGTCGTGCGCTGCGTGGCGATGGCCTCGACGGACGGCCTGCGCCGCGGCGTCGAAGTGCGCGACAGCGGCGCGCCGATCTCGGTGCCGGTGGGGGAGCGCACCAAGGGACGGATTTTCAACCTCCTGGGCGAGGCCCTCGACACGGTCACCCGCGGCGCGGTGCCCCCCGGCCAGTCGGCGCCGATCCACCGTCCGGCGCCGCGCTTCGACGAGCAGGAGGCCATTTCCGAGGTCTTCGAGACCGGTCTCAAGGTCGTCGACCTGCTGTGCCCCTTCGCCAAGGGCGGCAAGATCGGCCTGTTCGGGGGCGCCGGCGTGGGCAAGACCGTGCTGATCCAGGAGCTGATCCGCATCACTGCGGTCGAGAAGGGGGGCTTCTCGGTGTTCTGCGGGGTGGGCGAGCGCACCCGCGAGGGCAACGACCTGTGGCTCGAGATGACCGAGGCCAAGTACACGACCCCCGACGGCCAGGAGCAGAGCGTGATCGACAACGCGGTGCTGGTCTTCGGCCAGATGAACGAGCCGCCCGGCGCCCGTCTGCGCGTGGCGCTGTCCGGCCTGACCATGGCCGAGTACTTCCGCGACGAGCGCGGCCAGGACGTGCTGCTGTTCGTGGACAACATCTTCCGCTTCGTGCAGGCCGGCTCCGAGGTGTCCGCGCTGCTCGGGCGCATGCCCTCCGCGGTGGGTTACCAGCCCACCATGGCCTCCGAGATGGGCGCGCTCCAAGAGCGCATCACCTCGACCAAGAAAGGCTCGGTGACCTCGATGCAAGCGGTCTACGTGCCGGCCGACGACATCACCGACCCGGCCCCGGTGGCGACTTTCGCGCACCTGGACTCGACGATCATCCTCGAGCGTTCGATCGCCGAGCTGGGCATCTACCCGGCGGTGGACCCGCTCAAGTCCACCAGCCGGATGCTGGACCCGCAGGTGGTGGGCGAGGACCACTACAAGGTCGCCCGGGAGGTCCAGCGCATCCTGCAGCGCTACGCCGACCTCAAGGACATCATCGCCATCCTGGGCGTCGAGGAACTTTCGGACGAGGACAAGCTGGTGGTCGCCCGCGCGCGCCGCATCCAGAAGTTCCTCTCCCAGCCCTTCTTCGTGGCCGAGCAGTTCACCGGCACCCCCGGTGTGTTCGTGCCGCGCGAAGAGACCGTGCGCTCGTTCCGCGAGATCGTGGAAGGCAAGCACGATACGGTCCCCGAGCAGGCCTTCATGTACAAGGGCGGCATCGATGCGGTGCTCCAGGCGGCCGCAAAGATGAACACCTGATCCGCCCGAGAGACGCATCCGCCGCCGGCCGAGGGGACTTGGGAGCGATCCCGGAGGAATGCTCCCCCCAAGGCCTGCGGCCCCACCGACCGCAGCCCCAAGGACCATGGCACAACTGCAATTGCGGGTGATCACCCCGGAGAAGATCGCCGTGGACACGGCGGTGGAGTCCGTGCGCCTGCCGCTGCTCGACGGCGGCGCGGGTGTCCTGCCGCGGCACGCGCCGATGATCGCGGCGCTGGACATCGGCAAGCTCTATTTCCGCACCCCGGGCGGGCCCGAGCAGGCCATGTTCATCGCCGGAGGTTTCGCCGAGGTGCGTTCGGATGTGGTCCGCATCGTGACCCAGGCCGGCGAGCGTCCCGAGGAGATCGACGAGGCACGCGCCCTGGAGGCCGAGAAGCGCGCCCGGGAACGCCTCGACCGCCGCCTGGCGGGCCAGGCCACCGACCCGATCGACGTCCTGCGGGCCGAAACGGCCCTCAAGCGGGCCCTGTTCCGCCTGCGCACCAAGCAGGGCGACCGATGAGCGCCTCCCCGTCGGCCGGGGCCGCCGGCGCCTGGCGTCGTACCCACACCTGCGGGGAGCTGCGCCCGAGCCACGCCGGGCAACGCGTGGTCCTGAACGGCTGGGTCCATTCCAGGCGCAACCTGGGGGGCATTTACTTCCTCGATCTGCGCGACCGCTACGGCCTGACTCAGATCAAGATCCCCGCGGAACTCGCCGAGCGGGTGCACTTCTCCGCCGAGTGGGTGCTCTCCGTGCGCGGTGAAGTCGTGCGCCGGGAGGCGCCCAACGCCGAATTGCCCACCGGCGAGATCGAGGTGCGCGCCGACGCCATCGAGGTGCTCTCCGACGCCACCGTGCCGCCTTTCGAGATCCGCGACGAGCTCGGCACCGCGGTCGAGACGCGCCTGCAATATCGCTACATCGACCTGCGTCGGCGGCCCCTGCAGCAGGCCCTGATCCATCGCTCGCGCTTCATCAACGCGATGCGGCGCGCCTTCGAGCGCCAGGGCTTCATCGAGGTCGAGACGCCGATCCTGACTAAGGCGACCCCCGAGGGGGCGCGCGACTACCTGGTGCCGAGCCGGGTCCATCCCGGGCAGTTCTACGCCCTGCCGCAATCGCCGCAGATCTTCAAGCAGATCCTGCAGGTGGCCGGCTTCGACCGCTACTTCCAGGTGGCGCGCTGCTTCCGCGACGAGGACCTGCGCGCCGATCGCCAGCCCGAGTTCACCCAGCTCGACATGGAGATGTCCTTCATCGTCGAAGAGGACATCTTCAAGGCTTGGGAGAGCGTGCTGGTCGAGACCTTCCGCGAGGCCTTGGGCATCGAGCTCTCCATTCCGTTCCCCCGACTTTCCTGGCGCGAGGCCATGGAACGCTACGGTGTCGACAAGCCCGACACGCGTTTTTCCATGGAGCTCTGCGACGTGGCCGCCTGGGTGCCGAAGAGCGGCTTCGGCGTCTTCGAAGCGGCCCTGGCGCGCGGCGAGCGGGTCCTGGCCCTGCCGGTCAAGGGCGGAGGTGAGGCTATTTCCCGAGGCCAGATGAAGGCCCTCGAGGACCTCGGCAAGACCCACGGCGCAGGCGGCATCGCCTGGTGGAAGCCGGGCGAGGAGGGCGGTGGAGCGGGCCCCTTGGCGAAGTTCTGCGAGGGCGAGAGCGGCCGGCGTCTGCTCGAGCTGACGGGCGCCACGCGAGGCGACTTGTTGCTGCTCTGCGCCGCCAAACAGCGGATCGCCTGGGCCGCCCTGGGCGCGCTGCGCAACCACCTCGGGCGCCGCTTGGGCCTGGTTCCCGAGGGGCGCTGGAACTTCCTGTGGGTGACCGAGTTCCCCATGTTCGAGTACGACGAGGAGTCCGGCCGCTGGGCCAGCGCGCACCATCCCTTCACCGCGCCGGTGGATCCGACCCTGGGCGGCGAGACTCCCGACCATGCGCGGCTGGCTTCGCGGGCCTACGACCTGGTGCTCAACGGATGGGAGCTCGGCTCGGGATCGATCCGCATCCACCAGCGCGAATTGCAGGCGCGCATCTTCCGTCTGCTGGGCATCTCGGAGGAGGAGGCCAAGCGCAAGTTCGGCTTCCTGCTCGAAGCCCTGGGCAGCGGCGCTCCGCCCCACGGAGGCTTCGCCATGGGCCTCGACCGAGTCGTTGCCTTGAGCCTGGGCCAGGAGCAGATCCGCGACGTGATCGCCTTCCCCAAGACGACCTCCGCGGCCGATCTGATGTGCGGTGCCCCGTCGACCGTCAGCCCGGAGCAGCTGGCCGAGGTGCACATCGACCTCGCCGGGCGGGCTCGGGCGCCGCGGGAAAGCTGACAGGCTGAGAGAAAATCGACTCGGGCTGCGCCCGAGCCGTCAGACCAGCCTGTCAGCATGCCTTTGGGCCGCCATCCGGCGGCCACAGAGCCTGGGAGTGTCGCCCCGCTCGGATCGCTTATCAGCCACTGGCCGGCGCTGACGTCGTTGTGGTCGTCGAGGCAGGTTCGACCGGGGCGGCCCCCCAGCGGTCCCCACCTGCGGGGGTGCCGTCGGCCTGGCCTGCGACGAAAACAGCGCCGGCAGGGCGCCCCCGATGGGACTTTTTCCCAGCCAGGAGGGGATGGGCCGACGCCATTCGGCTGCCCCAGCGGTTTTTTTGCGCGGCGGTGACACCAAGCCACGGCCTCTCGGTCCTATCCTGTGACGATCGGTCGGCTCCGGCCGATCCTCTCCTCCGCGGTCTCTGTCCGCGCTCCCCGCCCGTCGGTCCACCGGACCTCGGCCGAGGGGCTGTCCCACCACAACCCACCCGACCTCCTCTTCCCGGGCCGCTGCCCGGCCAAGACTGCCAGGCCACCCCCGCCGCCCCTCAGGGGCTCCGGAGAGCCGCGGCGTGCAACGCCTCCAGAAACTCTGTGACCTCCCAGCAATCCTATCGAGTCAACCGCCAGATCCGCGCCCGCGAGGTGCGGGTGATCGACGCCGAAGGCAACCAGATCGGCATCCTCAACATCGACGACGCGCGCAAGGTGGCCCAGGACGCCAGCCTTGACCTGGTCGAGGTTTCCCCCGAGGCTCGCCCGCCCGTTTGCCGGGTGATGGACTTCGGCAAGTTCAAGTACGCGCAGCGCAAGAAGGAACGTGCCTCCGGCAAGAAGACCGGCGGGGGTCTCAAGGAGCTGCGCGTGCGGCCGGCGATCGACAAGCACGACCTCGAATACCGCGTCAAGAACGGTCGGCGCTTCCTCGAGGAGGGCAACAAGGTGCAGGTGGTCTGCATTTTCCGGGGCCGCCAGATGGCTCACCCCGAGCATGGCATGGAGGTCATGCGCAAGGTGGCCGAGGAGCTGGGCGACATCTGCAAGATCGAGGCCGAGCCGCGCATGGCCGGCAACCGGATGACGATGATGCTGAGCCGCAAGTGAGCGGCTCGCGCCTGCCCAGCCTGGCCGATCGAGGCCAAGCGGGCGGGCCGCGTTGGGGTCGAGGAAGGGGCCTCCGGGCCCACGCTCAGCCGGGCCCACGCTCAGCACTGACAGCCTGAGAAAAATCGACTCGGGCTACGCCCGAGCGGTCAGACCAGCCTGTCAGCATGCCTTTGGGCCGCCATCCGGCGACCGCAGAGGCTGGGATCGACGCTGCGCGCCGATTTTTTCCCAGCCTCTGACAGGCGGAGAAAAAATCGACTCGGGCTACGCCCGAGCGGTCAGA
>JBIKLM010000311.1:0-5362 GCA_044359835.1 Planctomycetota bacterium | reverse complement strand
CCCGAGCGGCCAGACCAGCCTGTCAGCATGCCTTTGGGCCGCCATCCGGCGGCCGCAGAGGCTGGGATCGTCGCTGCGCGCCGATTTTTTCCCAGCCTCTGACAGCCTGAGAAAAAATCGACTCGGGCTGCGCCTGAGCCGCCGAACCAGCCGGTCCCGATGCCTTGGGGACGCCCTCCGGCGTCCACGGAGGCTGGCCGGTTGGGCTCGGCACCGGGCTCAGGGCCTCCCGAGGGGCCCTGGCCCATGGCCTGGACGATGCCGAACCGGGCGCCGCTCGCCCGCGGCCCGAGCGGATTCTCGAGGCCCCCGGTTTCCCCGGCTCGCCGAAAGCTAGCTAGGAATCCCCGCGCCACGCTGGCATCCTGCTGGCGATGCGGACCGGTTTTCCGCCATTTCGGCCAAAAGCGAAGCTCTGCGATGTGCGCCTGTCGCTGGCGGCGTGGGTCTTGCTCGCGGGCAGCTGCGCGGCGCCGACCGACAATGGGCCGCCGCCGCCGACCCTGGCGAGCGTCTTCGGCGGGGAACGCTTCGCGGTGGATCTCGAGCTGACGGGCACCGGGGTGCTGCGCAGCCACGCCAGCGCCCGCTTGACCGGCCAGGACCTGACGCTGGTGCCGCGGCCCTTCGCCCCGCCGCCGCGCAGCGGACCGAGCCAGGTGCCGCCCAGCGCGCCCTGGGACCTGGAGGCGCGGCTCGGCACGCCCTTCAGCGGCGACCGGGCGGACAGCCTGCTCGGGCGCTTCTCCGCGGGTTTCCTGGAGGCCGAATTCACGGGCCAGATCGACCCCCGCGGCTTGAGCGGGCAGCTCAGCGTCGCCGATGGCCACGGCGCCGGCCGCTTGGAGGCGCGCCCCGAGGCGATCGTCGAGCCGCACAGCTACCCCGAGCTGGCGCGGCGCATCGAATCGGCCGCCCGCGGCGCCTGGGTCGAGGTGCGCCGGCTCGAGCTCAACCCCTGGCGCATCTTCATCGACGAGCTGCAGCGCGGTTTCGCCACCTGCCAGGACGACGTGGAGGTCTGGCTGTGCTTCGAGCGCGCGCGTCAGGAGCTGGCCGCGCCGGCGCTGCGGCTGACCCGGGCCCTGGCCGCTCCGCCCGCGCCGGCCGAGCAGGGGGCGCTGCGCTCGCTGCCGGCGGACTGGCTGTGGGCTAGCCCCGCGGCGCTGTCCAGCAGCGCCCGCATCGACGCGACCTTCGAAGCCTGGCCCCTCGAAGCCCGCGGCGCCGTGCTCGACCTGCGCGGCAGCGGCGCCGCCGATCTGCAGCTCGCGCGGCTCTTGGCCTGGCTCGGCATGCCGGCGGAGAACCTCGGCATCCTGGCCAGCCAGGGGTACTTCCGGGGCGGCCGGGAGCGCGACGAGCCGGTGGCCAGCCGCGCCCCGGAGAGCCTGTTCGAGCTGCCGCCCGGGGGCTGGCCCGCGCGCCTGCGGCTCGATCCGGGCAGCCTGCCGATCAACCGCCTGGCGCGGCCGCGGCTGGAGCTGATCCTGCTGCTGGACGGGGACAGCGGCCCGACCGCCCTGGCCCTCGCGGCGGCCCTCAAACAGGCCGGACGGGCGCGCCTGGTCGGCCGCACCCCGGAGCGGATCGGCGAGGTCTGCCGCGCGGTGCCCCTGGGCGACGGCTTCGAGCTGCTGCTGCCGGTGGCGTACTTCCTGGACAGCGGCGGCAAGCCCTTGCTGGAAAGCCGCCTGGCCCTGGACATGCCGGCCGACCAGCCCCGCGAGTGCGAGCTGGCTGCGGTCGGGCTGGCCCTGTGATCGCCTGAGGACCAGGCCGCGCGGAGAGCGGCGCGGGGCGAGCCCGGGGCGTGAGAGCGCCCGCTGGCGGTCCCCGCGGCGGGAGCCGACGCACGCGGGGCCGGAGCGCCGCGGCGCCCCCTGCGCTCGCCGGACCCCGGCGGGAACCGGATCCAACGGGGAGCGGCCGAGGCCCTGGTCTATACTCTCCGGCCCGCGCGACCGGGCCGGCACGATTCCATGCAGCGCTCCTACGCCCGCGGGCTGGCCGATCCGCGGCCGATCCGCTTCGAACGCCATTTCACCCGCCACGCCCCGGGCTCGGTGCTGACCCATTTCGGCGAGACCCGCGTGCTGTGCACCGCCCAGGTCGTCGACGGGGTGCCCCCGTTCCTGCAGGGCAAGGGCCGCGGCTGGCTGACCGCGGAGTACGGCATGCTGCCTTCGGCGACCCTCGGCCGGCGGGCCCGCGAGCGCGCCGACCGCCCCGATGGCCGCAGCGTCGAGATCCAGCGCCTGATCGGCCGCGCGCTGCGCTCGATTTTCCGCGCCGAGCTGCTCGGCGAGCGCACGATCTGGGTCGATTGCGACGTGCTGCAGGCCGATGGCGGCACGCGCACCGCGGCGATCACCGGCGCCTGGGTGGCGCTGTGCGACCTGTGCAGCGACCTGGACAAGAAGCGCCGTCTGCGCGCCTGGCCGCTCTCCGACCAGGTGGCGGCCCTGTCCGTGGGCGTGGTGGACGGCCAGGTGGTGGCCGACCTCGACTACGCCGAGGACAGCCGCGCCCAGGTCGACATGAACCTGGTCATGACCGCCGGAGGGCGCTTCATCGAGGTCCAGGGCGCCGCCGAGGGCGAGCCCTTCGAAGCCAGCCAGCTGCAGGGCCTCTTGGCCACCGGCCAGGCCGCGCTGGCCAAGCTGTTCGCGGCCCAGCAGGCGGCCCTCGGGCAGGTCGAGCCCGCCGCGGGAGCGCACCCATGAGCCCCGCCCGCCTGCTGCTGGCCTCCGGCAACCCGAAAAAACTGGCCGAGCTGCGCGCCATCCTGGCCCTGGCCTTGGAGGACGCCTTCGAGCTGCTGACGCCCAAGGACGTGGGCGGCCTGCCTGAGGTCGAGGAGACCGGCGTGACCTTCGCGGCCAATGCGATCCTGAAGGCCCATTCGGGCGTCCTCGAAAGCGGCCTGGCCTGCCTGGCGGACGATTCGGGCCTCGAGGTCGACGAGCTGCTCGGCGCCCCGGGGGTGCGCTCGGCGCGCTACGCCGGAGAGCGCGCCGACGACGCACAAAACCGCGCCAAGCTGCTGGCCGAACTGGCCGGCGTGCCCGCCGAACGGCGCCGCGGCTGCTTCGTGTGCAGCCTGGCCCTGGTGTTGCCCGGCGGCCGGCTGGGCGGCCTGTGGTACGGCCGGGTCGAGGGCCGCATCGCCCTGGCCGAGCGCGGCCAGGGGGGCTTCGGCTACGACCCGCTGTTCCTGTGCGAAGAGGGCCCCGCCAGCCTGCGCGGGCGCACCTTCGCCGAACTGACCCCTGCGGAAAAAGCACAGATCAGCCATCGCGGACGCGCCCTGGCCGAATTCGCCCGCGATCTGCCCAACCTGTTCGGATCGCCGAAGCCCTGACCGCGCGCCCAGCCCCGCCCGAGAGCCCCCGTGGACCCCGCCTTCATCCGCAACTTCTGCATCATCGCGCACATCGACCACGGGAAATCGACCCTGGCCGACCGCATCCTGGAACTGACCGGAGCGGTCGAGAAGCGCAAGATGCGCGACCAGCTGCTCGACGGCATGGACCTCGAGCGCGAGCGCGGCATCACCATCAAGGCCCACGCGGTGACCGTCTACCACAGCGTCGGCGGGGTCAAGTACCAGCTCAACCTGATCGACACCCCCGGCCACGTGGACTTCAACTACGAGGTCCAGAAGAGCCTGCAGGCCTGCGAGGGCGCGATCCTGCTGGTGGATGCCTCCCAGGGCGTCGAGGCCCAGACCGTGGCCAACGCCTACCTGGCGGTCGAGGGCAACCTCGAGATCCTGCCGGTGCTCAACAAGATCGACCTGCCCCACGCGCGCCCCGAGCAGGTCGCCGAAGAGATCGAGAACTCCCTGGGCATCGACGCGACGGACGCCCTGGCGATCTCGGCCAAGACCGGCGTGGGCGTGCCGGCGGTGCTCGACCGCATCGTCGAGCGCGTGCCGCCACCCAAGGGCAAGCCCGCCGATCCGCTGCGCGCCCTGATCTTCGACGCGGTCTACGACGACTATCGCGGGGTCATCGTCTACCTGCGCGTGGTCTCGGGCACGATCGCCGAGGGCCAGCGCATCGAGATGATCGGCACGCAGAAGGTCTACGAAGCCAACGAGATCGGCCGTTTCACGCCGGAAATGCTGCGCTGCAAGCAGCTCTCGGCCGGCGAGGTCGGGTATTTCATCTCGAACATCAAGGCCCTCGGCGACGTGCGCGTGGGCGACACCCTGACCGTGCACAAGGGCCCCCCGGTGCAGATGCTGCCCGGCTACCGGCCGGCGCTGCACATGGTCTACGCCGACTTCTATCCGACCAACAACAGCGATTTCGAGAAGCTGCGCGAGGCCTTCGAGACGCTCAAGCTCTCCGACTCGTCCCTGGATTACGTGCCCGTGACCTCCGAGGCGCTCGGCTTCGGCTTCCGCTGCGGCTTCCTGGGCCTCTTGCACATGGAGATCATCCAGGAGCGGCTCGAGCGCGAGCACGACCTGGACCTGATCCAGACCGCGCCCACGGTCACCTACCGGATCCGCCTGCCGGATGGCAGCGAGCAGGAGATCCACTCCCCCGGGCAACTGCCCACCCCGGACAAGTTCGAGCAGATCCTCGAGCCGATCGCCCGCGTCTCGATCATGGTGCCCGCCGAGTACATGGGGGTCGTGATGCAGATCGCCGTCGAGCACCGCGCTCGCTACGTGCGCCAGGAGCATCTCTCGGCCCAGCGCCTGCAGCTCTTGTTCGACATCCCGATGGCCGAGATCATCTACGACTTCCACGACAAGTTGAAGTCGGGCACACGCGGCTTCGGCACGATGAACTACGAGCTCTCGGGCTACGAGGCCGACGACCTGGTCAAGCTGCGCATCCTGGTCAACGCCGCCGAGGTCGACGCGCTCTCGACGATCGTGCACAAGAGCCAGGCCGACATGCGCGGCCGGGCCATCATCCGCAAGCTGCAGAAGGAGATCCCGCGGCACCTGTTCGAGATTGCGCTGCAAGCCGCCACCGGCAGCCGCATCATCGCCCGCGAGACGATCCGCGCCCTGCGCAAGGACGTGACCGCCAAGTGCTACGGCGGCGACATCACGCGCAAGCGCAAGCTGCTCGAGAAGCAGAAGGAAGGCAAACGCCGCATGCGCGCCGTCGGCAACGTCGACATCCCGCAGAAGGCTTTCCTGGCGGTGCTGGGCAGCCAAGAAGAAGGTTGACGGGCCAGAGCGGCCTCGCGAGCCCGCGCCGCGCCGCCCTCGCCGCTCGACAGCCTGGCCGCGCCAGCTCGCCCCGATCTCCGCCGCCCCACGGGCTCCCCTCCGCCCCCGCCCCCCCCGCAGCGACTCCCCCATGGCCGCAGCCCCGAGCCCCTCGACCAAGGT
>JBIKLM010000310.1:0-5376 GCA_044359835.1 Planctomycetota bacterium | reverse complement strand
GAAGTCGATGAAGAAGCGTCCCACGCGCAGATCGGTGCGCGGCGCCAGCCCGGTGAACTGCACCGCGGCCTCTTCGACGATCGGGGTCTCGAGGTCCTCGGAGACCACCACCGCGTAGGCCCAGGCGTTGGGGTCGATCTGCGAGGCCATGTTGAGCTCGAGGTGGCGCAGGAACAGGTCGAAGCCGTCCTGGCCGCCAGCGGCGTCGAGGTAGTCGAGCGCGCCATCGACCACCACGCCGATGGCCGGGTTGAAGTCGTTGTTGAAGCGCGTGGTCTGGCCCAGGGGGCCGGTGATCGGCAGGCCCGGGGACTGGAACGGCGTGGACTGGGCGCGCAGGGCCGGGGCCGAGGCGGACAGGCACAGGGCCAAGAGGCCGAGCTCGCGGAGCGGGGGTCGGGTCACGGCGACGGGGGGGGCAAACGGGCAGCGCGGGGTGAGGAAGGACCGGCCCGGGCGCCGAATGCGGTGCCCGAACGACAGGGCTCCGCGCAGCGGCGGAGCGAGGCAGGCCCACAGCGGGCGGGCCGCGCCCTGTGGCGGCGGCCGAGCGCGCTCACGCGAGCGGTGGCGACAGGCACGGGGCCAGCCCGTGCCGCGTCTGCGCCCAGATCAGCTCGCGCCCGCCAGCGAGCTGGCGCTCCAAGCACGGCAGGCCGCGGCCGAGGGGCGGCCAAGCGGCGTGCTCCGGCTGCTCCGGCCAGGCCTCCCAGCCATCGAGCCAGCAGCCCGCCGCCATGCGGGGTTCCGAGGCGCCGCGCCACAGGAGCGGCTCGCCTGTCCCAGGGGCCGCCGGACGGGGATTCGCGCCGGCTGCGGCAGGGAGGTGCTCGCTGCCCGCGCCGCAGGCTGCAGCGCAGCTTCTGCGCCCCTCGAGCAGCGTCGCCGCGCCCTGCTCGAGCCCCGCGCCACACCAGCGGTGGTCGACCGCCAGCACGTGCCAGAGCGGCAGCGAAACCCGCAGCGCGAGCACCACCAAGCAGGCCAAGGCCACAGCACGCCCCCAGCGGGATCGATCGCGGGCGGGTCGGCGAGCGCGGCGGGTCACGGGCGCGAGCTTAGGCGTCGAGCCCCCGGGGCGCCAGCGCAGGGGCCCAAAGGCCGCGCGCCGCCCGGCGGGTGCCGGACGGCGCGCAGGAGTCGGCCGATCGACCGCGGGCGGGCCCCGGCTCAGGGGGCGCTGCCCGCGGCGCTCGGATCAGGGCTGATAGACCTCGGCGGTCAGCGGGCCGCCGCCGGCCACCAGGATCGTGCCGTCATCGAGCCCCAGGGCCAGCGGGAACAGGCGCGCCGCGGTCAAGGAACCGGTGGCGGTCACCCCTTGGCCCAGGGTGTAGCGATCGGCGCCCTGGGACAGGCCGATGTCGATCTGGGTGCTCGACAGGATCACGCGGAAACCGCCCAGGAACAGGGCCTGGTTGCCGGGCAGGGCGACCGCGGCGGCGCCGGCACGGGGCTCGGAGAGGGTGCCGACCGAGGAGAAGCCGCCGAAGAATCCGGTGGTGTAGCGCTGCACGTCGCTGAGCGCGCCCAGGCTGACCTGGGTCAGGTCGCCGCTGGTCAGGAACGCGGCCAGATCCAGGGTCAGGCCGCCCGCCAGGAGCACCGAGCCGTCGCCGATGCGCACCGCGGTGTGCAGCAGGCGCGGGCCGCTGAACAGCTTGGGCAGGCCGAAGGTCTGCAGGGCCGGGATGTACTGGTAGGCGGTGTTGGAGACGGCCGGGATGTTGATGATCGGCAGGCGCGTCAGACCGCCGGCGATCAGCACGTCCCCGTTGCCGAGGGCGGTCGAGGTGTGGAAGGCGCGCGGCTCGAGCATGTTCGGGCCGGCGCTGAAGGCCTGGGTGTTCGGGTCGAAGAACTCCGTGCTGTTCAGCAGCCCCGCAAAGGCGTTCAGCAGGATCGTCAGGATGTCGGTGCCGCCGCCGGTGGTCAGGCTGCCGAAGCCGCCGGTGACCATCACGCGCCCGTTGGAGAGCAGCGTGGCCTGGTGGCCGGCCCGCGCCGCGTTCATGGTCACGTCGATGGTGGTCTGATCGACCGGGTTGTAGAGCGCGGCCGCGGCGGTCGGCTGGCCGGTCAAGAGGTCCAAGCCCCCGGTGAACAGGATGCGACCGTCCGCCAAGGCGGTCGATTGGGACAGGAAGCCGACGCCGAAGCTGGCGCCCGAGAGCTCCCATTCTTCGATGCGCGAGTCATAGGTCTGCGCCGCGGGCCCGCTGCCGCCGGCGAACAGGACCCGGCCGTTCGGCAGCTTGGCAGCCGCGCCGCCGGCGATCGGCAGCAGCGGATCGCCGAGGGTTTCGGCGAAGGTGCCCGGCGCGGCCAAGGTCACGCGCACGAGATTGGAGACGTCGTCGAACAGGGGCCCCTGCAGGGCCTGGGCCGAGACGCGCGCGCCGGCCAGCGCCGGGTTGTTCGGCACCGCCAGGACCGGGTTGGCTTGGCCCGCGCCGTTCAGGACGCCGAGCAGGCCCGGCACCGTAAAGGTCAGGTTGAGCTGGTCCAGGGCCACGTCCAGGAACACGCCGGGCAGGACTTCGCTTTGGGCCTCGAGTGTGCTCAGCACCACGGCGTAGATCTGGCCGCCGGAGCCGTTCAGGCGGAAGGTCACGCTGCCGGGCACGGCGCCGCCCTGCTTGTCCAGGGACAGCTGGGCCTGGGCGGGGGTGCAGAGGGCGGCGGCCAGCAGGGCCGCGAGGGAGCAGGAAGTCGGATTCGGGAAGCGCATGAGGGAGTGCTTTTCGGGGGGGGGCGCGGGCCAGTCTCACTTTACCGGGACCCGGGGGCCCCAGCGGGCGGGGGCTGGCTCCTATCCGGGGGGGCAGGCGATCTGCTCTGTCCTTTGGGGCCTCTTGTCTAGCTTTTTATCTGGAAGTCGGCGCCCGCTTTCCGGTTTGGATGCAACCAATCCCCCTCGATTGCGTCCTGGTCCTAGTCTGAAACGTTCCCCAAACCCCGCCGCCGCCCCGGCAGGCCCCGCCACCCCTCAAGAGACCCATGGGCAATCGACTCCCCCTGGCCGCAGCGCTATGCCTCGGCCTGGCCCCCGCGGCCGCGGCCTCCGACCTGCTGCTCAACGGACAGCCGGCGGTCAGCGCCCCGCTCAATAGCAACCTCAATGCCGTGCTCACCGGCGCGCCCGGCAAGAGCGCCCTGATCCTGGTGGATGCGAGCGCCGGCCCGGTCGTGATCGGCGGCGAGAGCGTGCCCCTCGGGTTCACCAACCAGGTCCAGATCCTGGCCCAGGGGGTCACCGGCGGCAACGGCAGCTTCAGCGCCTTCTTGAACGTCCCGAACCAGCCCGGACTGGCCGGGGTGCAGGTCTTCACACTCGGGGTCATCCTCGACGAGCAAGACCCGAACGGACTCGATTTCTCAGCGGCCGTTCCGGTCTCGATCTTCGACCCGCTCGCGACGCCCACGGAGGTCGAGCTGGCCGGCGTGCCGCGCTCCGGCGCGCCCTTCTTCAGCTGGGTGCAGAACTTCCGCCAGGGCGATTCCCTGCGGATCAGCATCGACCCCAACCGCTTCCCGGGCCTGGTCGGGCAGACCGTCGACATCTACGTCGTGGCCGACAAGAGCCAGGGCTCGTGGCAGACCTCTCCGGGGCTCTTCGACCTGAGCGGCGACGGCGTCAACTCGCTGACCGTCTCGGGGCTGGGCGTGCCCAACAACATCATCAACGTCGACGCCGGCACGCTCTCGGGCGATGCCCTGGCCAGCCTGGGCCGCCGCTATGACGTGGTCGTGGACGTCAACCGCAACGGCAGCCTGGACGCCCCCGACCTGATCGACGGCTACTCCGGCGCGGGCCTGTTCATCTGCCGCGACCCCTCGCTGGCGGGGCCCTACACCGTGGTCGAGACCCTCTACAGCGGCGGCAGCCTGCTGGGACAGGACCTCTACTACCCGTCGAACATCGCGAATCTTTCGAATGTGCCGATCGTGGTGGTCAGCCACGGCAACGGCCACAACTACCAGTGGTACGACCACATCGGCAACCACCTGGCCAGCTACGGCTACGTGGTCATGTCGCACCAGAACAACACGGTGCCCGGCATCGAAACCGCATCGACCACGACGCTGACCAACACCGACTACCTGCTCGGCAACCTGGCCACCATCGCCGGCGGCGTGCTGCTCGGCCGCGTCGATGTGAACAACATCACCTGGATCGGCCACAGCCGCGGCGGTGAGGGCGTGGCGCGCGCCTACGACCGGATCATCGACGGAACCTTCGTGCCAGCCAACTTCGGCGCGGCCAACATCCGCTTGATCTCCTCGATGGCGCCCACGGACTTCCTGGGCACCAACTCGGCCAACCCCCACGGCGAGAACTACCACCTGTGGGTGGCCACCGCCGACGCGGACGTGTCGGGCTGCGTCTCCAGCGACATCACCCAGTCCTACCACCTGCTCTCGCGGGCCACCAACCAGCGCCAGTCGATCGCCATCTACGGCGCCGGGCACGGCGACCTGCACGACGGCGGCGGCAGCTCGGTGGCCTCGGGCCCCTGCCTGATCGGCCGTTCCCAGACGCACCAGATCATGCGCGGCTATCTGTTGCCGCTGGTCGAATTCCACGCCCGCAACAACCCGGCCGGCAAGGAATTCTTGACGCGCCAGTACAAGGACCTCTGGCCCCAAGCGGTGCCGGTCACCAGCAACCCCTGCATCGGCGTCACGGTGCAATTCCGCGAGGCCAGCCAGAGCGGCAAGCTGGTGATCGACGACTTCGAGGCGCCCGCCAGCCTGTTCAGCGCCAGCTCCGGCGCCACGGTCAGCAGCAACCTGCTGAACCGCGCCATCGGGCGGCTCGACGACCCCAACAACGCCCTCACATTCGTCGCCGGCGAGGCCATGAACGGCATGTCGCAGTGCAACGCCTCCGACCCCGAGTTCGGCACGGTGTTCCGCTTCGACGGCAGCACCGATTTCGTGCTCAGTTACGGGCTGATCGCGGGCCAGACCGACTGGAGCCAGTTCCGCACGGTCTCGATGCGCGTCTGCCAGTCGACCCGCGATCCCTTCACCGTCGGCGAGCTCAGCGACGCCAATTTCTCGGTCCGCCTGGTCGACCAGGACGGCGATTCGGCCGAGCTGCGCGTCCTGCGCGTGGCGCAGGGCATCGAAGAACCCTACCAGCGCACGGGCTGCGGCGCCGGCAGCGCGGGCTGGGCCAACGAATTCGAGACCGTGCGCATCGGCTTCCTCGAGTTCCAGACCGTCGAGCCCAACCTGGACCTAGACCGCATGGCCAAGCTCGAACTGGTCTTCGGGCCGAGCCACGGCAGCACCGCCGGCGCTTTGGGTCTCGATGACCTGGAGCTCAACCGCGACTGATCCACGCCCCTACGCCCAACACACCACCCA
>JBIKLM010000309.1:0-5384 GCA_044359835.1 Planctomycetota bacterium | reverse complement strand
GGGTCCCGGTGGCTGAGGTTGCGCGGCCAGTTCCGCAGGAGGCCTGCACGGGTGGTTGGGGCGGGCGGCTGCGGCGCCCGCGTGGCTGATTCCCGATCCCGTTGCTACCGGGCTCCGCGCGCCGGCTAGGCAGACTTTTGAAGGTCCGACGGCCTCCGTGGAGGTCGGTCCCCGGCCCGGCCGCCACAGTGCATACCTCGCCTGCTCCTGCCGGAAGCCCGCCCGCGGAAGCGGCGCGGTTGCCCCGCAGACTTCGCCCAGGAACGCCGCCATGCCCTCAGCCTCTTTGCGCGCCGCGCCGCGGGCAGCCGAATCCGCAAGCCCAAGCCCCGATCGGATCGATGGCGCGACCCCTGCAGCCGCGGGGTGGTGCTCCGGTCCGAACTGCGCCGGTGTCGCCGGTCCCAGCCCCCGGGGTCCGGCCGGCTGCTAGACTCGCTCCGATGCCCCGTCGGCCCATGCAACCCTCCTTGCCCTTCGTTCGGTCGGCCCTGGTTTGCCTGCTGGCGACGGCCTGCGGGCCCGCGCCAGAGGCACCGCAGACGAAAGCTCCCGTCGCGGCCGCCCCGGGCCCGTCCGCGGTCAGTGCCGAAATCGGCCTGCTCGGTCCCGCGCGGCACGACTTCGGGCGCGTGTTCGAAGGCGTTCCGCTCGAGCATCGCTTCGAGCTCGAGGTGCGCGGGAATCAGCCCCTCGAGCTGATCAACGTGCACAAATCCTGCGGCTGCACCAAGGCCGACGCCTTCGTGGTCGGCGCCGATGGCCAGCGCGCGCCGCTGATCCTCAAGGCGCCCCTGCCCCCGGGAACGCGCATCGAGGTCGATGCGGTGCTCGACACCTTCGGCCGCAGCGGCAAGCAGGTCAAGCCGATCACGCTGTACGGCAATCTGCCGGGGGGCCGCCAGGAGCTGACCCTCGAGGCCGACGTGAATTCTCTGTTGACCCTCGATCCCCCGATCCTGGATCTGGGGCGCTTCGTGGTCGGCTCCTCCGTGCGGCGCTCCGCGATCCTGAGCAGCAGCACCGGCCAGCGGCTCAAGCTCTCGGCGGCGCCCGAGGGCCTGACCGAAGAGCTCGATATCGCCGTGTTGCCGCTGGACGCCGATGGGGAGGGACGCGCCACACGCTTCGAGATCAGCGCCTGGCCCGGTCCGGGCCTGCAGCCCGGCATGCGCAGTTTCCCGCTCAGTTTCCCCAGCGATCTATCGGCCGATGGCCAGCCGCTGGCGGGCCGCCCCGGAACCGTTCTGCGCGGCCGGGTCACGGTCCAGGCGCAGGTGGTCGCTTTGGTCGAGGCGCGACCGCCCAGCGCCGCCTTCGGGGTGCTGGCGGTCGATCAGGCAGCCGAGCGCAGTCTGGAACTGCTGGTCTTCGCTCCGGGCATCGACCTGGCGGCGGCGCCGGCGCGGCTCAGCGTCCAGCTGGGCGAGCGGGACCTGTCGGAGGCCTTCCGCTTCGAACTCCTGCCGGTCGAACCGGGGCCGAGCGTGCCGCCCGCTCCCCTGGCCGCCTACCGCCTGCGCCTGTGGAGCAGCGGGCTGCCCCCGAGCCCCGCCGGCACCCTGATGGGCCGCCTGACCTTCGAGCTCGGGCGGCCCGAGCAGCCCGAGCTGGTGGTCGGCCTGACCGCCTCGGCGCGCGGGTCCGGCGGCGGGCCCGCCCCCGGTCAGCCCCTGCCGGGCCCGCTCGGGAGCCTGCCCGGCGCCCCCCGAAAGCCCTGACGGGCCCCGAATCGAGCGACTCGGCCTGCACGCCCAAGCCGCCCACCAGCCCGTGGGCCTGCCCTCGGGCCGTCAATCCAGCGGCCCCGGAGGCTGGGATCGTCGCTGCGGGCCGATTTTTCCCCAGCCTCTGCCGGTCCCCACAGCGGGCCTTGACGCAGGAGTCCAACCGCTTCTCGGTCGCGCTCCCGCCCGGAAATCGATGCCTGAGCGGCAACCGATCGTCCCGGACCCCGTCGATTGTTGGCCAAGTGGCTCCAGCAATCCCGCAGGCCAGCCGTAGCCCCTCCACCCCGCGGTACCCCGTGCCAGAATACGGGAGTCCCCGATCCTCGCGCAGGTCCCGCCCCCCGTTGCGGCCCGCCGCGACTTCCGATCCGCTCGCCGCCCCCCCCGATCTCAGCGAACGCGCTCCCGCGCTCGACCCCAAAGCCCCGCCGCGCCGGTCCCCCTCGCGATGAAACCCCAAGACCTCCGCTTCTTGCTCCTTCCCCGCTCCCGGCCGGCGCTTTTGGCCGGGCTGTTCGCCAGCCTCGCTCTGCCCTCCGCCGGGGCCACCCAGGCCCCCCAGGAGAGCCGTCCGGCCGACGCGCCCGCGGCCGAGCGCCCGGTGCAGGCCGGCGGCGAGCGCACCACCGGAGCGCATCCGAAAAAGCTCAAGACCCAGTCGGACCTGTCCAAGCTGCGCCTCGAAACCCGCCGGAGCCCGGCCCCGGTCGGCCCCTCGCCGGCGGATCCGGCTTACGGGCCGCCCGCGGGAGGCGAGCAGCCCCCCGCCGAGGTGCCCACCGGGCCCGTCGGGGAATTGGTCATCCCTGAGAACCTCTCGCTGATCGACTTCGGCAGCCTGGTGCAGGGCGAGTCCCGCACGCGCGAGCTCGAGTTCAGCAACACCGGCGTCGGCGCCCTCAAGGTCAGCGCCGCGCGTCCGAGCTGCGGCTGCACCACCAGCAAGATCCAGCGTGTGTCCGCCGACGGCCAGCGCTCGGACTACGTCTTCGACAGCGAGCTGGCGCCCGGCGACAAGCTCCTGATCGAGGTCGGGGTCAACACCGAGGGCAAGCAAGGGGCCTGGGAAGGCACGGTGACCCTGTTCA
Organism: Planctomycetota bacterium; assembly: GCA_044359835.1. Lineage (GTDB taxonomy): Bacteria > Planctomycetota > UBA1135 > UBA1135 > JBIKLM01. The sequence continues at coordinate 2,566 of JBIKLM010000309.1, read as the reverse complement.
CCAACGACACCTCGCGCACCGACCTGATCAAGCTCAAGGCGAGCATCCAGCCCTTCTTCGTGCTGCAGCCCTCGCCCTACCTCAACTTCGACAAGCTGTTCGTCAACGACACCGCCACGCGGCGCCTGACGATCACCAGCCCGGTGGCCAACCAGTTCGCGCTGGCGCTTTCCCCGACCAGCACCCTGCCCGAGTACCTGAAGGTCACGCTCGAGCCCAAGGATCCGATCGAGGGCCGTGCGGCCTCCTGGGATCTGGTCGCCACCCTCGGACCCGGCGCCCCTGAGATGCCCAGCAACAACTGGCCGATCCTGCTCGAGAGCGACGTGCCCATGGAGGGTTCCCTGCCTCTGGCGGACGGCACCCGCCGCAAGCACCAGGTCACGGTGTACACCCTGGCCAACGTGGTCGGGCTGGTGAACGCCGAGCCCAACTACATCTCGTTCGGTATCGTGCCCCCCGGCGCCGAGCGCGTGAAGATCGCCACGATCAAGATCCAGGACCCGAGTTTCGTGCTGGGCGAGGTCCCCGTGCGCGTGCGCGGGCAGACCGACGCCATGACCGAGGTGCTGTTGGCCCATTCGCGCACCGCCTGGTCGCGCAACGACGCCGGCGAGCCGGTGATCCAGCTCACCATCGCCGATCTCCCGGAGAGCTTCGCTGGGCCGTTCGGTGGCTTCCTCGACATCGACGTGGGACACCCCAGCAAGGCCCAGATCTCCCTGCCCTTCACCGGCGTGTGCCGCGAGACCGTGGTGCGCCCGGCGACGCCCCCGGTCGCGACCCCTCCGGCCTCCGCACCCGCGGCGGGCGCGGGAGCGCCTCAGAACGGCGCCGGAACCCAAAGCGCCGGCGGTTGATTCCCCGCTGGGGGCGGGCGGCGCGCCGAGCGCCGCCCCGCGCCACCGGCATGGCGCGCGCTCGGCGGGGACCCTGCTCCTTCGCCGCCGCTCGCACCCGCTCTGCGAGCCCTTGGAAGGCCTTCGACCGGGCGCTCCCCGACGCCCGGCCGCGGCCGGTCAGGAAGGCTTGCGGGGGCGCGCGGATCGGACCCTCCGGCGATCTGGCTCCAGGGGCCCGCGGTTCTCCCGCTCCCGCCTCATCCCGCTTCCCGCCAGGGCTTGCAAGGGCTCCTCGGCGTCCCAGGGGCCTTGTGCAGTCCCCGTGGAAGCGAGAACCGGGTCGGACCGCCCACGGTCCGCTTCCCCGGCCTCCGGCGGGGGCATGGGCCGCCAGACCGCGGCCGATGCCGCTGCCATCGGCCGGGGAGCGGAGCTGAGTCCCGGCCTTCACGCCATGCGCTTCGATTTCCTCGCCGAACGGACGCACCGGCCGCTGCCGTGGCCCTCTGGACCTTGGGTCCTGCGCATGGCCTGGCATCGGCTGCTCTTCGCGCACTTCGAGGCGCCCGCTGCGGCCCTCGCGTCCGGTCTCCCGCGCGGGTTGGAACTGGACACCTTCGAGGGCCGCGCCTACCTGGGGGTCGTGCCCTTCGAGATGCGTTCGGTGGGTCCCTGGCGGCTGCCGGGTTTGCCCGGCACGCGCCGTTTCCTGGAGCTCAATCTGCGCACCTATGTGCGCTGCCAGGGGGTGCCCGGGGTCTGGTTCTTCAGCTTGGATGCCGAGAGCCGGGTGGCGGTGCGCGGCGCGCGGGCCCTGTTCCATCTGCCCTACTTCGACGCCCGCATGAGCCTGGTCCCGGACGCCCGGGGATGCCTCTATTCGAGCGAGCGCATCCATCGCGGCGCGGCTCCGGCTCGGTTGGCCCTGCGCTACGGCCCCAGCGCCGATCAGAGCGCGCGGCGCTGGCCAGCCTTCGAGCGCTGGGCCACCGAGCGCTACACCCTGTTCAGCGCCGATGGCCGCGGCCGCTTGTACCGCGGCGACATCCACCATCGGCCTTGGCCGCTGCAGGCCGCCTGGGCCGAGTTCGAGTCGAACAGCCTGGCCAGCGGCCTCGGCCTGGCGCTGGACCAGGCCCCCGCCAGCTTGCTCTACGCGCACGACCTGGATGTGGTCGCTTGGCCCCTGAGGCCGGTCGCGAGCGTCGAGCGGGCGCGGGTCGGGCGGCCCTGAGGTCGTCGGGGGGCCCATGCGGCACCCCGGCGGATCCCGGGGGACCCCGGGAGCAGGCCGCGTCGGCGCGCCGCCCGCAGCGCTTCGAGGCCAGCCGGGCCGACCGACCCGGAGGACAGACGCCGCGGGGACAGGCGCGGGGGGGAAGGCGACCTCTGGCGCCGACCCGCTGCGTCTCCCGCCCGACTCTCAGCGCCGCCGTTCGGGCTCGAGCACCACGCGGGCGCTGTAGCGGCGCGCGTCGTCGCCGCTGGTCGAGGTCTCGAGCAGCCATTCGAGGCGCCGCCGCGGCTGCCCGCTGAAGACCACCTGGCCGTCGAGCAGCACCTCGAGCGGCCGATCGAAATCGACCAGCTCAGCATCGACGTACACCGCCAGGCCCGGCCCGCCGCCGCGGCCCGCACCGGCTTGGCGGGTCACGGAGATCCGATTGGCCGCGCGATCGAGGCGCGCCTCGAGCAGCGCGCCCTCGGCGGGGCGCTCAGAGGCC
>JBIKLM010000308.1:0-5392 GCA_044359835.1 Planctomycetota bacterium | reverse complement strand
GGTCTGAACTGAGCGAGATCAAGACCGGCGCGGTCAGGAGCAGCACGAGGCTCGTGAACACCACCAGGGCGAAGGACAGCGGGGTCCAGTCTTCCTCAGCCTCGGCCTCGGCTCCAGCGCCGACCGGGGCCAGCTCGGCCTCCTCCTCTTCGGCTTCTTCTTCGGTCTGCTCTTCGAGTTCGCCTTCCAGCAGGTCGTCGGCCGCCAGCAGCGTGTCCGCGGCGGACAGCTCTTGGGTGGCCATGCCCGCATCGGCCGCTTCCAGGTCGGCGTCGTCTTCGAAGAGCAGGTCCTCGGCCTTGTCGCCGAGCTCGATCTCCTCGCCCCCCAGCAGCTCGCGGGCCAGGTGCTCGACGTCCTGGCGGCGCAGCTTCATGGTCTCCCCTTCGCGGAAGGCGCGGATCTCGCCTTCGGACACCAGGCGCTTGAGCTCCTCTTCCTTGAGTCGCAGGTGCCGCAGGGCGTCTTCGAAGTTCAGGAATTCTTTCGGATCGCTCATCGGGAGGGGGAGCTCGGTGGGTCGGGGGGTACGGAGCAGCGAGCGGGGCTGTGCGGATCGGGCCGAGCCGCGGGGGCGGCGCGACCGGCGGGGCCGCTCACTTGACCTCGGTCTGGTTGGCTTGGAACAGCTTCTCCAGGTCGGAATAAGAGTGCTTGCTGCGGTCGTTGAAGCCGATCAGCTGCAGGTCGAGATCGACGCGGCGGGCGCCCACCAGGCGGATCCCGGATTGGCTGCCCGTGCCGCCCACGGCCTGATAACAGGCCAATTGACGGGTCTCGGTGTCGATCAGGTAGAGCACGCCGCCGCCGGTGACGTCGGGGCCGGTGACCGCGATCATGCGGCCGTCCGAGTCGGCCGTGCCGAAGGTCGGCAGGAACGGCACGTTGGGCAGGCCCGTTCCAGGGGTCTGGCCGCCGGTGGTCGGTCCGCCGGCCTGGGGCGGCAGGGCCACCCCCAGCGCGGCCAGGCCGAGGCCCGCGACCAACAGCCAGCCGGAATGCAGCCAGGCCGGGGGGGGCCAGGCGCTTCCCTGCCGGGGGCGAAGCTCGGGGCGCAGCTGGGGGGCGAGGGGCGGGATCATCGGTGGGCGGCGGGTTTGCCGCGCCGGGCCATCCTATCGAGCCCAGGGGCCTCGCTCTACCGCTCGGGGGCGCTCGAAGCGCGGATTCCGGATGCGCCGGTCCGCCGCCGTAGCCTGCGGGCCGGGTCGGCACCCCGCCGGCTGCGGAGCCGGTCGGCCCGGGCCAAGCGGCCGGGCGGGCCCTCGCCGCCGGCCAGGCCGGGCAGCCCTGGGGCGTCGCGCTCCCCGGCCAAGCCCCGGGACAAGCGCCCGGCCGACCCCCTGGGGCCCTGCGCGCCCCAGCAGGCCGCGCGGGCGCCCCCCGGGGGCCAGCGTCAAAAACCGGCCAGGTCGCCGCTGATCGTCTCCACCAGGTCCTTGAGGGTCACCAGGCCGCGCGGCGCTTGGCTGGTGCCCACCAGGGCGCAGCGCTGGCCGGCCAGGCGCAGGCGCGCCAAGGCGCGGTCGACGGGCATCTCGGGATCGAGGGCCAGCAGCGGGCGGGCCAGCTCGGAGAGCGGCGTTTGCGGAGCCGCCAGGGCCTCGAGCTGGTGCACGTAGCGCTCGATGCGCCCGTCGGCCTCGACCAGCGGCAGGCGCGTATAGGGCGCTTCCGCCAAGCGCCGCTGGCTGTCCGCCAAGGAGGCCGCCAGCTCGACGCGCCAGACGTCCGAGAAGGGCACCATGACCTCGCGCAGCGCAATCGAGCGCAGGCGCAGCACGTTGTCGACCATCGGCTTGAGGCCGCTCGGCAGCGACCCGGCGCGGGCGCTCTCCTCGACGAGCTCGATCACCCAGTCGCGGCCCAGGGTCACCTCGACCTCGCTGCGCTCCAGGCGGAAGATGGCCTCGATCGCTTGGCTGAGCCAGCGCAGCGGCAGCGCCAGGGGCAGGAACAGCAGCCGCGCCAGGGCCACCAGGGGCGAGCTCCAGCCCAGCAGCGTGTGCGGTCTGCGGCGATAGACGTCCTTGGGCAGCAGCTCGCCGAACAGGAACAGGGTCGGGGTCAGGATCAGGGTCAGGAGCAGCTCGCGGGCGGCCAAGGGCGCGTCCACGAAGAGCGTCAGCAGACCCTGCATCTGGCTGGTCGCCAGCTCGAGCACCAGGTTGTTGCCGATCAGGATCGCGATCAGGAAGGCGCGCTCGTCCCGGATCAGCCAGCGCACCAGGAAGGCCATGCGCCGGCCGAAGCGCAGGTCCGCCTCGAGGCGCGCCTTCGAAAGCGCGTAAAACGCGGTCTCGGAGCCCGAGAACACGGCCGAAGCCAGGTAGCACAGCAGCAGGCCCAGCAGGGTCAGCAGCAGGGTCATCGCGTCTCGCCCTCCTCGGCTCCCGGACGGAAGCGCCGCGGCAGGGAGTCCCGCACCGGCGGCAGGGCCTTCTCGGTGGCGCGCATGCGCACCGAAAGCACGCGCCGGCCGCGCACCTCGCCGACCTCGAGCTCGAGCCCTTGCAGCAGCACCTGGTCGCCGCTCCTCGGGATGCGCCCGAGCAGCGCGGTGACCAGCCCGCCCACGGTCTCGAACTGCACCGCCTCGACATCCAGGCCGAAGCGCTCGCTCCAGTCGCGCACCGAGAGCGAGCCGGGCACCTGGAACACGCCCTCGCCCAGGGGCACGACCGTCTGTTCGCGGGACTCGCCCTCGACGCGCAGGTCGCCGACGATCTCCTCGAACAGCTCCTCGATGGTCACGTAGCCGGCGGTGCCACCCCACTCGTCCACGCAGATGGCCTCCGCCGTGCGGCGCTCCCGGAAGGTGCGCAGCAGGTCCAGGCAACTGGCCACCTCGGGCACGAACAGGGACGGCATGACCAGCTCGGCGATCGGCTGCTGCGGCGCGCGCAGCAGGTCGCGCACGCGCACCATGCCGCGCACCAGGTCCGCGTTGCCCTCGACCACCGGCAGCCAGCTCATGCGGCGCGCCAGCGCCTCCGCCACCACCGGCGTGCGATCGCTGCCGTCGAGCTCGAGGAACAAGCCGTCGACCCGCGGGGTCATGATCTCGCGCACCTTGAGGCCCTTGAGCTCGACCAGCTCGGCCAGCAGATCCGCCTCGTGGTCGAGCAGGCCGCCCTGCTGGGCGCTTTCCTCCAGCATGTCGGCCAGCTCGTGGGGCTCCAGGGCGCGCTCGTCGCCCCCCCGGTCGAGGCGCTTGCCGATCTGCTCGAGCAGGCGCACCAGCAGCAGGCGCAGGGGCCCGAGCAGGCTGGTCAGGACGGTCCAGATCGGAGCCGTCAAACGCGCCAGCGGCAGGCGCGCCCGCAGGCCGATCGTCTTGGGCAGGATCTCGCCGAAGACCAGCACCATGACCAGGGAGCCGAACAGCGTCAGCACGTCGTCCCAGGCGCTGGCGCTGGCCTCCTGATCGGGGAACAGGCGGTCCGAGAGCGCGAAGAAGGTCACATTGGCCAGCTGATTGACCAGCAGGATCGTGACCAGGAGGTCGCTGGGGCGCGCCAGCAGGTCGCGGGCGGCCTTTCCGGCCAGCTGACGCTCGCGCGGTTTGAGGCTGAACAGGGCGGCCTCGGAGGAGCTGCAGGCGCCCGAGATCAGCAGCGATGCGGACAGCACCGCGATCAGCCAGACGGGAGCCTCGGGCATGGGGGGGACGGGAGCTCGGAGCGGGGCGAAAGGCGCGATCAGGCCGGCGGCAGGGCTCCGCAGGGCAGCACCAGTGTGGCACAGAAGCCCGCTCCGGCCTCGCTCTCGAGCACCAGTCGGCCCCCGTGGGCCTCGGCGATGGCGTGCACGATCGAGAGCCCGAGGCCGGTCCCGCGGCCGACCTCCTTGGTCGTGAAGAACAGGTCCCGGGCGCGCGCCAGGGCCTCCGCCGGGGCCCCCGGGCCGTTGTCGCGCACGGACAGCCACAGCTCGCCGCCGTGGGGCTCGAGCGCCAGCTCCACCCGGGGGCGCTCGGCCAGCCGCGCGCCCACGCCGCCCTCCAGGGCGTCCAAGGCATTGGCCAGCAGGTTCAAGACCGCTTGGGCCAGCTCGTTGTGGGCCCCGAGCACGCGCGTCGATGCGACATCCTGGACGTCCAGAGCCGCCTCCGGCTCGAGCTCGCGGGCGCCGAGCCTCAAGACCAACGCGACGCCCTGCTCCCGGGCGCGGTGGGCCACCAGCAGGAGCGCATCGCGGGCGACCTCGAGCAGCACCACGGGCCGCGGCTGGCTGGGGCGCGGCGCGGTGCTGAGCACGCGCGCAACGATCGTGCGGATGCGCTCGAGGCCCTCGCGCAGCAGGGCCAGATAGCGCTCGCGCCGCTGCGGATCGAGCTGCTTGGTCTCGAGCGCGCGCACGGCGTTGGTCAGACCGCCCAGGGGGTTGTTGATTTCGTGGGCGATGCCCGCCGCCAGCTCCCCCATGGCCGCCAGCCGCCGCTGGGTCAGCGCCGCGCGCTCCGCCAGGCGCGCCTGCTGCGTGGCGTGCTCCACCTGCAGCTCGAGCTCGCGGCTGAAGCCCTCCATGCGCTCGGCCATGCGGTTGAAGGCCGCGCCCAGCTCGGACAGCTCCCCGGCGCCGCTCGACAGGGGCACCCGCGCCGAGAGCTCCCCGCGCTCGAGCCCCTGGGCCGCGCGGTGCAGCTCGGCCACCGGCTCGAGCACCAGGCGGCGCAGGGCCAGGAAGGTCGCCGCGCTGAGCAGCAGCGTCGAGACCAGGAAACCGGGCAGCAGGCTCTGCACCAGCGGCAGGATGCGCTCCTCGTCCGGCAGCCGGAACCAGCAGGCGCCCCAGTTGCGCCCCTGGATCGGGATCGGCACCACCCACCCGCCGGCCACCTCGCTCTCCTGCCCGATCTCGATCGCCCGCGCCAGCGCCGGCAGGATTTCCCGGTCGCCGTCCCCCAGGGGCCGGCGCACGCGCCCGACCGGATTCAGCACGATGCCCTGCGGGATCGGCACACCGCTCGGCCCGGGGATCAGGTTGCGATCGACCAGCAGGGCGTCCTCGACCTGGGTCCAGCCGGGCCAGGTCAGGATGCTGGCCACGTTGAGCTCGCGCTCGGGGCGGATCGTGGCCCGCAGGGTGCGCAAGAAATCGCTGTAGAGCCCGAGCGCCTGGGCCTCCTGCTGGGCCCCGATCTCGCGCACGAGCAAGGCCCCGGCAGCCGAGAAGCCCAGCAAATTGACCAGGCACAGGAGCAGCAGGGCGCGCGCCGAGAGCGCCAGGCGCGGCGGACGCCCGCCGCGCGCTTGCGCCGGCGGCGCGCCGGCTGTCGGGCGCGCCCCCTCCTGTCCCGCTCCGGGATCGCCGCCCGCGGCGCTGGGCTGGCCCGCCGGCATGGCCTCAGGAGATGCCGCCGGCCGACATGATGCGCAGCATGGGCAGG
>JBIKLM010000307.1:0-5406 GCA_044359835.1 Planctomycetota bacterium | reverse complement strand
GCCGATTTTTCCCAGCCTCGGATGGGCCCAGGATCGAATCGGGCGTGCAGCGAATCGGGGCTGCAGCAATCGGGGCTGCAGCAATCGGGGCTGCAGCAATCGGGGCTGCAGCAATCGGGGCTGCAGCAATCGGGGCTGCAAAGAATCGGGACTGCGGGGAAGGGGCTGCGGCAATCGGGCGCTCAACCGAGCACCCCGAGCCACCGAGACGTCCGCAGACACAAGTCGCTAGACCCCGCCGAGGCCCTGGAGCTCCGTCGCCGATCGCGCCGCCGCGCCCCGCAGGGGCGGCGCGATCGGCGCCGGGGCGCAAGGGCCCCCTGGAGGTCCAGAGCCGGAGCGAAGGCGGTCCGAAGCCCGTGCGCATCGGGCACCCCGACGCGAGTGCCTCCATCCGCTCACAACCGCCGGAACTCCCACGAATCGCCTCCTCCGAACCCTCTCGATCCTCAGGAGCCCGTTTTTTTCCTACCTATCTGGCCACCTCCGCCGCCGGAGGCCCTTCAAAAAAAGGGCGAGGGCACGAGCGGCGAAGCCCGTGCCCTCGCATCCCGCCAGGCTGCCCGAAGGCATCCAGACCGCGGCGCTCCGCCGAAGCGTTGCGCTCCCCATCGCGGCCAGCTCCGTCCCCGTGTGGAGGCCGAGCGGGATCAGAGCCGAGCAGTGGGTCCCCGTCCGCTGCTCGGCATGTCGTGTTGTTCGTGTGCTTGGGTGCGCGGCGTGTGCCGCACATGCCCCCCTTGATCGAGCCCGCGAGCACTCGGGATGAAGTCGAACCGGGATCTGCCCGGCCTTCGCCCGTGCGGCCGGCGCGATGAACGGCTCCTCCGCCGCAGGCCCTACGCCCGCGGCGGAGGCGCACGCTTCCGGTGGCGCGGTCACCCGCGCGCTGGGGCCAAGGGAGCCCCCCAAAGAACCGCCTCCCGGACGACGTGCGTGAGGTCTCGGACGGCTTCGGCAGCCCGGCTGCCCCGATAGGGCCCGCAGCTTTGCGTCCCAGCCTTGCGGCTGGTTTGCCTTGTCGCGCCTTCCGAGAGGCGGCCAACCATATCCCCAAGCGCCGATTGGGTCGGGCGAAGCGCTGGACCAAGCCCTAGCTGTTGACCCGCACTGGGCTTAGGCTCGCGGGTCCTCAATCGAAAATCCCCTGCCTGGAAAGAAGTTCAACCGCCATGGACGCCGTGCACGACCCCAGCGGCCTGCCGCCTGGCCTGGCGGCCGAGCTACGCCACATGCCCCATGGGGGCCCGCCACCCCCCGGAACAACCCGCGTCAGCGGCGCCGCCCAAGATCCCGCCTGTGGCGACCGCCTTGCGATCCACCTCGGGCGCACCGACAACGGTTACGGAATCTCTTTCCAGGCCCCAAGCTGCTCCGCCGTCCTGGCAGTCGACTCACTAGCCGTCACCATCCTGGCCCCGCGTCTGGCCGCCGCCATTCGCCTAGCGGAAACAGATTCCGCCCTGGCCGACATCGACCTCCCCGCATGCGTCACCAACCTGGGCGGCCTCCCGCGCCCGCGCGCTCACGCCCTGCCCGTGGTCAAAGGCGCCCTAGCAGCCGCCCTGGCCGTGGCGAAAGCGTTGCCCGAGAGCTAGGCAGGCCAGACTTTGGCTTTGGGTCGTCGACGGGCGCTTTGCCCGGCAAGCGCAACAGTCTGGAGTTCGGTCACAGAGGGATTCTTGAATGTCTGCAGATGCTCGGAACACCGTCGATCGAACTGTCTAGTTCACTAGAAGGTGCCTGGGGCCAGGCCTCGGATCAGCGTTGGGTTGAGGCCGGGCCAAGGCGGGCCTGGAGTTGGGCTTCGACCTCGCTGATGCGTGCCTGGATGTCTTCTGCCTGAGCGTCCAGTTGCGGGATCTGACGGTAGGCTTCGAGCGCCGCCTGGAGATTGCCAGCGCTGTGCTCGAAGGAGGCCAGAGCAACACAAACCTCGGGGTCTGTCGGGAACGCCGCCTTTAGGAACGCACCCAGGGTCACCGCTTCGGAGCAGCGACCCTGCTCGACCAGTTGATGGCCGATGCCGATCACATCCGGTCTGAGCAGATCGTTGCGGATGTTCTCTGGCCACTTGGCCAGGGCTTCGAGAGCGCGTTCACGACCGTCGGTCAGTACCATGCGTGCGATCTCGAAATCGCCGCGAGCTCGCACAGGCCGCGGCTGGCGGCCGGCCAAAATTTCGGAAATTCCATGCTGGATCGGCCGGGCTGCTGTTTCGAAGGTGTTTCCCAGCACGATGATGCAGCGCCCTTCGGCCGGCACGCGCCAGATCAGCGTTGAGACTCCCGGCATCCCTCCGCTGTGGGTATGGGCGGTGCGTCCGGGGGCTTGGTCCGCAGGTGCTTCCCCGTCCGCGCTCTCTGGGCTTTCCGTCCCTTGGTCCTTGGCTCCCAGATCCGCAAGCACACTGCCACCGGACTCGGGCGGCAGTGTTTCGATCTCCCAGCCCATGGCGTAGTTGCCGTGCCCGGGTGTCACCATCAAGCGCGCCAGATCGCCATCCAAGAGGGTTTCTGCGCGCAGGGCCTGATCCCACTTCCAGAGGTCCTCAACCGTCGAATACATCGCGCCCGCCGCTCCGGGGCTGGTCATGTCGATCCAGAGTGCCACCCGTCGGCCGCCCAGCACTTCGCTGTAGCCCGTAGCGCGGCCGGGGAGGACCTGGTACTGATCATCCAGGCCGGAATTGGTCATCTCCAAGGGCCCAAAGATGCGCTCTTGCAGGGCAGCCCCATAGGTCTTGCCGGTGACAGCTTCGATGATCGCCCCGAGCAGGAAGTAGCCGGAATTGTTGTACTGGAAGCGACTCCCTGGTTCGAACTCAAGCGGCTCCGAGCAGAAAAGCGCGACAAACTCCTTGGTGCTGTAGCGCTCTTTGGCTGCGCTGGTCATGAACCCGGGCCGATCGGTGTAGCTGGGGATGCCCGAGGTGTGGTTGAGCAGGTGGCGCAGAGTCACCCGCTCCCCGCTGGCAGCAGGATAATCCGCAAGGTAGCGGGTGATCGAAGATTCTAGGTCTAAGCGGCCTTCGCGGACGAGCTGCAGCACGATCAGCGCAGTGAACTGCTTGGTGAGTGAGGCCAAGCGAAATTTGGTCGATGGCGTGTTGAGGATCGCCCAATCCGAATCGGCCATTCCAAATCCGCCCTGGTAAATCAACTCTCCACGGTCGGCTACAAGCACCGCACCGGAAAGCTGACCGACTGCTTGGTGCTGAGCGAGGTACCCGTCGATCTGGCGCGCCAATTCCCGGCGGCTGGCGGCCGGATCGAACGCGCGGGCATCGGGGGCCGGTGCGCCGGGGCGAGCCTCGGTCGAGCTGGGAACCTGGGCAGCGGCGACCAGCGCCAGCGAGAGAACCGCCACAAGGCGATGGAACCAGGTTAGCGGCCGCATGGGGGGAGGGGCTTCGGGGCGGCCGGAGAAGTCCAGCCAAGGGCGGAATGGACCACAAGCATCTGGCCCTTCTGAAGGTCCGGCCGTGGGCAGGCCAGGCTAGTACGCGGTCCGGCAATAGCTGTTGAGACCGCCTACGAGATTCCGGCCTGGCCCAGGCGGAAGCGTTCGGCCTCACGCTCGAAGACCCGGGCAGCCATCGGGGACGAATGGCCTCCAAACAAGGGGGAAGTGAAGCGGTTTCGTCCCACCGAGGGCCCTTTGGGGATCCGGCGACGATGCGGATCAGTCGCGCGCGGATGGACGGTTCAACCAGACCATTCGGGACACCGCTGTCCGTTCTTCGGAAGGGTGGTCCTACGTGGCGGTTTGGGGAGGACCGGCCGGGGCGAAGCCGGCCGGGGCGAACACGGTTGGGGCGAAGGCGGTTGGGGCGGCGGGAGAGCTTGGGCGAAGGGCCGGGGCGAGGCCATGGTCGGCTGAGCGCCGAGGGGGTCCACCCCCGGTGTCAGGGTCGTTGCCGCCTGGTTCGGGGAGCCGCGGGCGCCTGCCCTAGGCGCTGCGCGCCGCTTGGCTTACGCTCCTACAGACGGCGCAGCCGCACCGCCCGGAGGAAAACACTTCCCGCTTGGAATCGATCGAAAGCGACGCTTCGGGACTGCCCACGGGACTGGCGGAGCACCTGCTGCGACCCCGTGGCGCCGGAGTGCCCCCGGCGGGCAGCGGGGCCGTTTCGGGCGAGGGCCACAACGCCGCCTGCGGCGACCGGCTGGTGCTCTGGATCTGGCCCCAATCCGGGGGCTACGGCATCGGCTTCCAGGCGCAGGCCTGTTCGGCGGTGCTGGCGGTGGCCTCCCTGGGCTGCGAGACCCTGCGGCCAGCGCTCGGCGCCGCCGCAGATCGGGAAGCGCTGCGCGCCGCGGCCGCGGACCTGGACCTGGCGGGGCGTGTGGCCCAACTCGGCGGGCTGCCGCGTCAAAAGGCCCACGCAATTGCGGTTTTCGAGCGCGCCCTGGCCGCGGCCCTGGCCCGCTTGGGCGACGGCTAGCCTTTCGATCGCTGACCGGCCAAGGTTGGCTCGACCCGAGCACCGGAAGACCCGCGGCTCGGCCGAGCGAAACCGGGCCCCTGGAGCGGGCTTGTGCCGGGGCGGGGCGGACAAGGACGCCCCACGGCACCGCCGCGGCGAGTGCGGCGGGTGGGGGCTGCGTAGGCAGGCCTCGGGTCGGGCGCGCCTCAGGCCGCCGCCGGTTTCTGGTTGCGGGTCAAGGCCCAGAAGATGGCCGCCGGCAGCACCAGGGCCAGGGGCAGGCCCACGCGGATCCAGGGCGCCTCGGGGCCCGACCGGGAGATGTCGATCAGCACCCAGGTGTAGGCGACATAGCAGGCGAACAGCAGCGCTCCCTCCCAGCGATCGATACGCCGGCCGCTGGCGAAGATCGGCCAGCAGGCCAGCGCGGTGGCGAACATGATCGGGAAGTCGAGCCGCAGCGCCTGGGGGGCGATCGGGATTGGGCTGGCGCTGGCGGCGGCTCCGAGCACGCCCAGTTGGTTGAAGATGTTCGAGCCGATCACGTTGCCGACCGCGATGTCGCGCTGGCCGCGCAGGGTGGCCAGGATCGAGGTGGCGACCTCCGGCATGGAGGTGCCCGCGGCCACCAGGGTCAAGGAGATCACCAGGTCGCTGACGCCGAGCAGCTTGGCGATCTCGATCGAGCCGCCCACGAACAGCTTGGAGCCCAGCACCAGCAGCGCCAGCCCGCCGGCGATCAGCAGCACGTCCATCACCAGCGTGTGCGGCTTGCGATCGTCGAGCCCGGCCTCGAACTCCTCGCGCACGGCTTTGGTCTCGCGGCGCGAAGCACGCACGGTGAAGAAAGTGTAGCTCGAGAGGCCGAACAGCAGGAGCAGCCCCTCGAGCCGCGAGAGGCTGCCATCCAGGGCTCCCAGCCAGACCGCGCCCGAAAGCACGATCAGCAGCGGAGCTTCCCAGCGCACCAGCTTGAG
>JBIKLM010000029.1:0-18375 GCA_044359835.1 Planctomycetota bacterium | reverse complement strand
AGCCCAGCGCGCCCCGCGGGCTGCCCCAAGGTTCGGCGGTGCGGCCGGCCCCCGCGGACCCCGCTGCCCCCGCCCGCACCAGCGGCCGAGGGGCCCCGGGCAGCACTGCCCGCGGCACGGTCGCCCAGCCCGCGGCCTGGCCCCGCGGCACCCAGCCGGCCAGCGGCGGGCGGCCGGCCCGCCCCCCCGGTGGCCAGGGGCAACCCGGGCGGCCCGCAGGCGGCAAGCTCGCACCGCAGATGGGCGCGGGTTGGGCTCGCGCACTTCGGTGCGCCCACAAAACAGCGCTGCCCGCCGAGGCTTGCGGGCCTGGCGGGCAGCGGAGCTTGAGAGGCTCGGCGCACTCGAGCGCGTCCTGCGGGCGCCCTGTGGGCGGAGCGCAGTGGGAACGCGGCGCGGAGCGCGCTAGGGCCGCGGCGGGCGACCCGAAGTCAGCGGGGGAGCCCGCCGCGCGACTCGATCGGTCTCGGGCCGCGGATTCGAGCGATCAACGGGCGTCGGGCGGATACACGATCACTTCGACGCGGCGGTTCTTGGCCTTGTTGCCGGTGCTGTCGTTGGGGGCCTTGTTGGCGTATTCGCCGTGGCCGGCGATGACACACTGCTCGTCCGGCAGCCCCTCGTCGACCACCAGGTGGGTCAAGACGCTCAGGGCACGAGCGACCGAGAGCTCGCGGTTGGACTTGAACTTGGACTTGCTGGGCTGATCCGTGTCGGTGTGGCCCTCGATCCAGTAGTTCATCTTGGGGTACTGGGTCTTCAGCACCTTGGCCACTTCGCGCAGGGCCGCCTTGCCGCCGGAGGACAGATCGGCGGAGCCCGAGGCGAAGGTGATCGAGCTCGGGATCGAGATGGCCACCGAGTTGCCGCGGGCTTCGACGTCGATGCCGAGGTCGGTCAGGTTCTGGAAGCCCTGGGCGGGCACGGCCTTGCTGTTGGCCGCTTCCTGGCGCGCGGAGACCAGCTCGGCCTCGTAGCGGGTCAGCTCGCCTTGCAGGCGCTGGTTGTCGCGCTGCAGCTGGGTCTTGTCCTCGCGCAGGCGAGTGATTTCGGTTTCGTACTCCTGCAGCGCCGCTTGGCTGGCGCAGCCAGCTCCGAAGGGCAGGCACAGGAGCAACAGTCCACCGATGAGGCGCAGGTGGGCGAGCGCGCGGCCGGTACGCAGTTGGGTCGGGAACATCGCTGGGGCCCTTCGCGGGCTTCAGGGGGGAGGTCGGAGGCGTGTGCAGGCCCGGCGGCCGAGCGCGTTCCACGCCGGAGGTCAGGCGCCCTCAGGGCAGCCAGGCCTTGACAGTTTCCCAATCGACCAACACGAATCCAATCCCCATTCCCAGGTAGGGACCGAAGGGCAGGTAGCGCCCAGCGATACGGCCGGTCCGCAGGGCCTTGGCGAGGCTCCGGCGCCCCCCCCGGGCCGCTGCCCGCTGGCGCGAGAAACAGGCGAAACGGCCGATGTTGGCCAGGCCGGCCAGGGAGGCGACGCAGGCGCCGGCCAGCAGGGCCACCAAAGCGCCGCCCGGGCCCAGGAACCCGCCCCCGGCCCCGAGCAGCTTGGTGTCCCCGTGCCCCATGGCGTCGCGCTTGTAGAGCAGGGGGCCGAGCTGCTCGAGCAGCCAGAGCACCCCGTAGCCCACGGCGATCCCGACCAGGCTGGCCAGGGCCGCGTCGAGCCGGCCGACCTCGGCCCCGGGGCCCGCCAGCCAGCGGGCCACCCAGGTGTCCCGGTGCAGGGCCGGAACGGCCGCGCTCAGCAGCGGCGCGGCCCACATGCCCCCCAGCGACACCTCGTCGGGGATCTCCCAGCGGTCGAAGTCCACGAAGGTCGCCACGATCAGGCCCGAGAGCACCAGCCACCAGACCGCCAGGAGGCCCAGGTCCAGAGCGCCGGCGGGGCCCGCGGCCTGGGCGTGGGCCAGCAAGAACAGACCCGCGGTGAGCAGCTCGACCAGCGGGTAGCGCCAGGAGATCGCCGCGCCGCAGCCCCGGCAACGCCCCCGCTGGAGCACCCAGCTCAGCACCGGCAGGTTCTCCTTCCAGGTCAAGGAGCGCTTGCAGCGCGGGCAGAACGAACGCCGCGGCCGCAGCAGGGACAGCTCCGGATCGGGCAGCCGGTGGATCGCGGCGTTGAGGAACGAGCCCACCACCAGCCCCAGGGCGCCCACGAACCCCTGCTGGAGCAAGGGCGGCAGTTCGGCGAAGGGGATCATCCGTGGGGGGCTATCGGCGCAAGGCGTAGTGGACCCGCAGGCTGTCCAGCCAGGGCGGATCCCATTCCGGGGTTCCGGGCAACAGCCGCAGGTCGGCCCGGAATTCGAGCGCGCTGGCGCTCTCGAGCAGCCGCGGATCCTCCACGGGACCGACCCTCAGGGTTTCGCCCTGGGTTCCCGGGCGAAACCCGCAGAAGGTCAGCCGCAGCTCTCCGGAGCCCTTTCGCTCGACCCGCTCGGCGTCGGCCCAGCCGGAGAACCCGGAGCTGGGTGCAGGCAGCCGCCCCTCGGCCGAGAAACACAGGGGCACGCGCAGGGGGTTGCCGCGGGGCCCGTCGATCGTGAGCGGCACAGCCCGGGCGCTCCCGAAGCGCGGCTCGCCGCGCCGGGGCAGGGAGGTCACACATTCGCTGGCCACCAGGGCGCCCCCGATCCGCACCGTGCCGCCCGCGACCAGCAACAGCGGACCGTCCAGATCGAGGTCCCCGGAAAGGATCAGATCGCCGCCCGCGATCAGCACGGTCCAGGGGGCCCGCGAGCGCTCGGCTTTCTCGAGCCAGGTCGACAGGTCGAGGGCTGAGTCGAATTCGAGCTCCTTGGCCAGGGCCTCCGGCGGCAGGCCGCGCAGGCGCTTCCACCAATCCGCGGCCGCTTCGCCGGCCAGCGGCGCTCCCGGTCCCTGCTGCACCCGCCGGATCAGCCGCCCGCGCACTTCGAAGCGCCCTTGGGCCCGCAGACAGACCAGGCCCTCCGCAGGCAACCGCTGCTCGCCCAGCAGCTCGAGGCGCGTGGCCGAGAGCGTCGCCGGAAGCGTGCCCCCACCCTCGCGCCGCTGATCCCCATCGCGCCCATCCCCGGCTGCCGCGGGCCAGCGCACGCCGAGGCGTCCGTCGCCGACCCAGCGGGCGGTCCCATCGGCACCGCCGGGCAGGTCCAGGCCCGAGTTGTCCGCGGCGAAGTCCTCGCTGACCGCCGAAGCCAGCCCTTCCTCCGTTCCGCCGGCCAGGCGCTCATCGACCTCGAGGCGCACGCCGTCCAGGGGACTGGCGCCGAAGCCCGCCAGCACCCGATTGCCGCCCAGGTCGCACAGCCCGACGCCCCCTTCCCGGGCCACCAGCAGCAGCTCCCCGGGCGGCAGGGCACGCCGGGCTGCGCCCTGGCCGACAGCGACCGGCACGAGCGCCAGGCGCGCGCCGCTCTGGCGGTTGTCGAGCAGCTCGAGGCGCAGCGGGATGCGCTCGGGCCGCTCGCCGGCCGGCCCCAGCGCGAACAGGGCGAAGGACTCTGGATCCAGGGACCGCGGATCGAGCGGCTGGGCGGAGCGCAGCACCAGGGGCTCGAGGGGCCCAAGCCGAAAACCCTCGACCTCGAGCGGTTCCGGCGGCGCCAGGGAAATGCCGCGGAACAAGCCCTCGGGATCCCCGCTGGCGACCGACGACACGGGCAGCTCGAGGCTCTCGGCGAGGGGCCAGCCCTCGCGGCTGCGCAGGGCGGACAGGCGCGGAAAGCCGTCGAGCTCGAGCCGGTACTCAGAGCCGGGGTAAAGGCCCCCATCGCTCAGGTCGCTGCGACAGGGCAAGCGCGGCCGGAACACCAAGCGGCGCCCGATCACCTCGAACTCGCCCTGCACGGGCCGCCGCTCCGCATCGAGCAAGCGCGCCGATCCCCCTTGGATCGAGGCGGGATCGAGGGGCCGCGAAAAGTGCAGGGTCAGCTCCTCGTTGAGGAAGCTGCGCACCCCGGCCTGGTCAAAACGCTCGAGCCGCAGCAGCCGGGCGGCGGGCTCCTGCGCACAGGCGCTCGACAGGACCGGCAGGCATGCCAACGCCAGGGCGCGTGCGAGGCGGACCCAGCGGGAGGCCCCTTTCGCCTGGTGCGGCCGGATCGCCTGCGAGGCATCCGGACAGCCCCGGGCCGGGCCGTGGCCCTGGGGACCCCGTGCCGACATCGGCGCGCGGCGGGACGGCGCCAGGAACGGCGCTGGGCCGCCGCCGCCGGCCAGAGGCCGAGCGGCGGCAGCCCAGAGGCCAGCCGTACGGGTTTCCTGTGCCCGGATCAGAACAGGAAGATCAGGCGATTGAAGTCCAGAGCGGGGCGCGGGTTGTTCGCGGAGAGCCCGGGTCCGTTCACGTCCAGGTCGAACAGGAACTCCATGCGCAGGTAGTCCAGGCCGCCGGTCACCAGGGGATCATTGAGTTCCTCGAGGTTCGAGGTCCAGGGGATCACCACGGTGCTCGGGTCGGGCTCGCCTTCGGCGTCCGCGGCGATGACCTCGTAGCGCAGCGTCACTCCGGCCGAGGCCGGAAGGCTGTCGAAGACCCCGTTGGTGACCACACGGAAGAAGCGCGGCTTGAGCTGGAAGTTCCCCGCCGCGGTGAAGGGGGTCAGGCTCGGGCCACCCGGAGCGAGGAACAGGGTCAGGCGCTCCGTGGCCACGTCGAAGGTGGCCGAGGCGACTTGGTAATCGCCGCTCGAGAGCCCTTGGCTGAGGCTCAGCTCCGCCTGCCGCAGCAGGCCCGTGTTGCGCAGATAGGCGTCGTTGGAGAACGGCAGGGTGGCGTCGCTCAGCAGCGAGCCCGCATCCACCACCACGCGGCGCTGGAGCGCGTTGACGGTGATCGGGTTGCCCTGCAGGATCGGGGCCAGGTCATCGACCTGCCCGGCGGTCGCCTGCACCCGGCCGAAGGTCGGGTTGGGGATGTCCAGCAGCGGGTCCAGCGGGTCCGGGATCGTCTCTTCCTGGTCGATGCCGTCCAGCCGGAACAGGGGCCGGCTCAGGGTCGTGCTCGGGTTGAGGCTCGCCCCCGCCAGCGGGATGTAGGCCGTGCGGGCCCGGGAGACGCGCCCGAAGTTCGGGATCAGCGTGAAGGCGTCGGGCACGGTCAAGGTCGCCAGGGTCTGCCCGACGGGCAGCAGGATCTGGGTGGCCGTATCGGCCACGTGGACCTGGATCAAGCCGAAGCCCCCGGGGCCCCCCGCGTTCACCGGCGGGTTGTTGTTCGTGTAGGTCACGAAGGTGTTGCCGAGGCCGGGGCCGCCTTGGCCGCCTTCGGCGCGGATCGGGGTGCCGGTCGCCGCGCTCAGGTCCAGGGCCCCGGCGGTCTGCAGGATGATGTGACCACCGGATCCGGCGCCCGAGCCGCCGCCGACGTTGTTGATGCCGCCGGTGCTCTCACCGCGGCCGCCGCGGCCACCGTTGGACTGGATCCGACCGGTCCCGGCGATGCGGATGTTGCCGATCGCGAAGACCTGCAGGTTGCCGCCGCCGCTGGCGCCCCCGGCGCCGCTCTGCTCGTTGTTGAAGTTCCAGGGGATCTGGGGGAAGTTGGCGCTGCGGATCGAATCGCCGCCGCCGCCGCCGCCGGAACCGGCCCAGGGCTGGGTCAGCTCACCGGTCAGCAGCGAGCCGTCCAGATTGAGCCGCACCCCGAAGAAGTCGTTGTTGAGCAGGGGGTCGGCGAAGGGTGAAGGACCGGCCTGTCCGCCGAGGGCCGGCTTGGTGCCCGTGGTCGCATCGTTCGAGTTGGGGTTGCCGTTCGACCCGTTGCGCCCGCCCACGGCCGCGTTGCTGGCATCGCGCAGGGCGAAGGTGCCGCCGCCGCCGCCGCCCGGCCGCCGCTGGGCGTCATCCGCCGACGAGTTGTAGCCCGTGTTGCCGCCGAAGCCGCCCTTTCCGGGGCCGCTGAAAGCACCCAGGCCCTGGCCGCCCTTGGCATCCGAGCCGGTGGTGGCCGGCGAGCCCACGCCGCCGGCACCGCTGCCGGCCACACCGGTGGAACCGGGCTTGGGCAGGTTCGGGGAGACCAGCTGCACGACGTTGGAGGCGTCCAGTCCGGACACGTCCAGCTCGCCCAGGATCTCGATCGTGCCCGTGGCGAAGATGCGGCAGGTGTTCGAGCCGACGATGCGCAGGGTCGCGCCCGGATCGACGCGCAGATTGCGCACGTCGACCACCCCATTGACGACCTGCTGGGTGTCGGTCGGGAAGAAGCCCGGACCGCCGACCAGGGTCACCGAGAGGTTGGTGTTGAGCGTGGCAACCGTGCCGGCGGGAACCAGCCAGTCGAAGGTGCCGCCGGGGCCGCCGGTGCCCAGGAAATTGAAGGAAGCGGTCAGGCGACCGTTGTCCCAGATCGCCGGCGGTTCGGCGAAGTCCGGCGATTCGGCCTCGAAGTTGCCGACGCCCTGGTCGAAGCCCACGAAGACCTCGTCCGCCAGGTTGCCCGGGTTGACGAAGCCGGGGTTCGACAGGTTGGCGGTGCGCAGCCGCGCAAAGCTGTTGTTGTCGAGCGGGTTGGTCTGACCGATCAGGTCCTCGAAGGAGGAGGTCAACACCAGCCGCAGCAGGGAGTCCTGGGGCAGGATGCCGATCGGATCGAGGCGCAGACGCGCGCCGGAGAGGCTGCAGTTTTGCTCGAGCACCACGGTCGAGGGCACCGTCCGCCAGGTGGCCCCGTCCAGGTACTCGAGGCGGATGCGGCTGTTGGTCAGGTTCTGGGCCGCGGGGCTGATCGGCTGGTTCAGCTCGAGCACCAGGGAGATCGCCTGGATCGGGTCGCTGAGCAGGTTGATCGGAACGTTGGGGATCAACACCGCCTGGCCGTCGAGGCCCACCACCAGCGGGCTCTTCTTGGGCACGACACCGCCGGCGCCATCGGCCGCGAAGGTCTCCAGGTAGCTGAACACCGCCGCCGTCCCCTGGTTGTTCTGGACCCGAACCTCAGGCGGCCCCTGGACCTGATCGAAGAAGATCTCCGAAGGCTGGCTGCCGATCGGGGTGGTGAAGTAGCGCGCCTGGGAGGCCTGCAGGGCGGTCCCGAATTGGTTCTTGAGCGAGATGCCCGGGGCGCCGTCCGCGCCCACCACCAGCAGCTCGTAGGCCACGCCCCCGGGGGTCAAGCCCGCGTCGGAGAAGTCGGACTCCGTGGGGCAGCGGGGCTGGAACACGATCACCTCGGGGATCGGGTTGCCCTGGGCATCGCGCTTGACGTAGTACTCGCCGAGGGCCGGGACCCCCTCAGGGGTGCGGATGCTGATCGAGGAGCTGTTGACGGTCGAGAAATCCACCGGCTGGTTGAAGACCAGCTCGATCGGACGGTTCACCGGCCAGACCGACCCGTTCTGCAGCGAGCCGCCGGCCGTCCCGAACTGCACCAGCTGGAAGCCGGCGCCCAGGCCGCCGCCCGGGCCGGAACCGCCCGGGCCGCCGCCCGAGCCGCTGCAGCCGGCCAGAAGGGCCGCGGGGAGCAGCGCCAAGGTCACCAGTCCCACGGCCTTGGACGGGCGATGGCCGAAGGGGAGCGGGGTCGGCGAGGAGCGTGCGGGTCGCATGTTTCGGTTGGCGGCGGGCGGGTCGTTGGGTCCAGGTCCCCGGGCAGGGACCGGACCGTCGGGTTCTAGGCGCTGCCAGGGGAGGCAGCTACGCGGAAAGAGAGCGGAGCCGGCGCGACCGGGGGGGGCGAGCCGGGGAGAGCGGAGGCCCGGTCAAGCCCAGGCCGCGGGGGGGGCGGTCGGAGGTTGGACCAGGGCAGCGGGAAGGGGTCGGGGCCGCTCGGAAACGGCCAGGGCCGAGGGTTCCGAGCGCGGTTCAGTCTGGAAAAAAACGGGCCTTGCGGGCCGTCCTTTTTTCGGGGTCGTCAGAAGCTCCAGGCAACCCCGAGGCCGGAGAGCAGCGGGGAAAGCTCGGTGATCGGGTTGGAGAAGAAGGAGATGCGCAGCTGGATGAAGCGATTGCCGTCGCTGTTGTTGAGGTTCTCGCTCCAGATCGGGTCGTTGAGCAGCGTGGCGTTGGTCCCCGTGCGCAGCTCGCCGTAGACGTCGAGCTGGGTCGCGTCGAGATAGCCGTTGGAGGGCAGGTTGGTCGCGTTGTGCCCCCGGAAAGCCAGCACCACCGAGGTGCCCAGGGGCTGGAGCTGGGGCTTGGGCTCGAGCACGACGCCCGCGTAGTTGGGGTTGCTCTGCTGCGAGTTGAACAGCACGGTGTGCACCCGCGACACGCGGGTCACCAGGTCGAGCTGGCCCAGGTAGACGGTCGGATCCCTGGGCTGGGTGGTCGAACCGATCTGACCGAGCTGGGGATTGCCGTTGAAACCGCCGCTGGGCAGGTTCTCGGCATCCGGGTTCTTCACCACCGGATTGCCCTGCTGGTTGAAGCCCCCCGTCGAGAAGGCCCGGAAGAAGGGCCGGGGCGAGGAGTTGATGGCGATGACCACATCGAAGTTGTTCACCGAGAGCGACTCGCTCGGGTAACAGCGGAACTCCATCAGGATCGGCAGACCCACGGTGGGCACGCCCAGGGGGGTCACATCGTTGGGTGCGGCATCGCCGTACTCGCCGCCGATCGTCCCCGCACCGGTGATGTTGACGTCCTTGGTCACCGGCACGCCCAGGGCCGCCAGGCCCGTGCCGGCCGGGTTGCGTCCCCCCCAGGTCTGGATCGAAGTGTCGCGCCAGGTGTAGTAGCGCTTGTCCTCCTCGGCCACGGTGCGGTTCATCGGGAAGCGCACCATGGGGGTCCCGCTGGTCGAGGTGAAGACCTCGGTGGAGCTGACCAGGAAGCCCAGCTGCCGCGGATGCACCACGGTGGGACCGTTCAGCGCATCGGGCAGGTAGTTCTCGTCGAAGGTGGCCGTATTGAAGAAACCAGAAAGCTCGTAGAGCGGCAGCAGGTTCGGGTCGACGGCCTCGTCCGGGCAGCGTGCGGAGTGCCCCAGCCGCATCTCGAACTGCGGATAGAAGGTCGCGGTGACCTGGCCCCCCAGGGGCGACAGGGACAGGCCTTCGATGTCGAGGTTCGGGAAGACGTCGTCCTGGGCCATCGCCTGGGGCAGGCCCACATCGCAATAGCGCCACAGCAGGTGCAGCCGGCTGCCCAGGTTGGACAGCGGGGTCTGCAGGCCCGTGGGCACGGTCTGCATCGTGCTGACGATCGGGGTGTTGCGATCGGCGATCGCGGCGAAGCGGGACAGGGGCCGCGGCCGGATCTCGCCGGTCGTCAACGAGTACAGGAACTGACCGCGCAGGTCCTGGGCCGGCGAGTCGTCCTCGCTGGTGGCCTCGAAGCGCAGGGCGAACCCGCCGGAGCGCTCGCTGGCGGCGGAGTTGAGCAGGCTGAAGGCAACCTGGGGCGGGGTCGCCTGCAGGGCATTGCCGGCCAGGTCGGAGATGCCCTTGCCGACTTGCGACACCAGGTCGACGAAGTAGACCTCGCTGGTGCCAGCCTGGTGGTTGAAGGGCAGCACCGGGCTGAACTGGAACTGGCGCAGATCCGGGCTGGCGTTCACGTCGCCGACGACGAAATCGCGGAAACCCGTGCTGTTCGACTTGTTGCGGACGAAGAAGCTGTCGAAGGGCCGCACGGAAGCGGGGTCGATCGCCTCGGAGAACTCGACCACCACCTGGGAACCTGGCAGCACCTCGAGATTGGGAGCCACCCCGGCGTTGGGAGAGAAACGCACGAAGCAGGGCGCCAGGGTCGGCGACAGGCTGCTGCGCCAGGGAGTCGTGATCTGCGCGCTGCCGAGCAGATCCGCGGCGGTCAGGGGCTGCAGCTCGATCGGCAGGCTGATGCGCAGCCCGGCCACGGAGCCCTGGGACACGGCTCCCTGCTGCGTCACCGTGAGCTGCAGCTGGGAGCTGATCGCGATCGCGTCCCCCACCACCGGGTCCTTGGCGCAGCTCGTGTTGGTGTAGCTGAAGCCGACCACGAAGTCGTAGCCCGGCAGCCCGTTCGGATCCGGCGACGCGGCGGTCACCAAGATCGGCTGCCGCCCGAGCAGCTGCGGACCCTCGAGGTCGGTCAGGAAGCCGTTGTTCTGGTCGTTGGTGTTGCCGGAGCGCATCGCCCGCACCACGTCGACGGTGCTCGAGGCGAGGTCCAGTGGGCCGTTGTTGGTGGAAGCCAGCGGGCTGCCCTTGAGGTTGGTCAGCAGCTGGAACTGGGCCACGCTCGGATCGGTGCGCGTGGGGAAGCGCAGCACCACGCTGGCCTGCTGGTTACCGATCGAGGCCGGCAGCCCCGCGCCGTTGAGGGACAGGGGCTCGGACAGGGTCGGCAGCTCGCTGTCGCTGACCGTCAGGTCGATCAGCAGGCGGCTGGAATGGAATTGCCCGTCGAGGGGGCTGATGCCGCCGTGGTTCTGGTCGAGCAGCAGGCGCGCATCGAAGGGCGTGATCGGGGGATTGCCGACTCCGATGCGCACGCTGTCGTTGAGCGTGACGCTGTCGGGATCGATCAGGTCGTCGAACTGCACGACCAGCGTGGCGTTGCGCGCGACGAACGAGAACGGGGGCGCCTCGGTGAGCGACACCCCCTTGGGCAGGACCGGCCCCAGGTTGGCCTGCGCCTCGAGCACCAGCTCGTCGAAGGCGTCGTTGGGAGCGGCGGTGTTCTGCCTCTCGATGGTCAGCGACACACGGCCGGTGACCGGGTTGGTGGCCAGCACCCACTTGCCGATTTCGGTGCGCACGTCCTCGCCGACCACGATGTCGGTGTAGACCCGCCGCCGGGCGCCGGTGCCGTCCTGGGTGTCGTAGATGTCGATCAGCCGCCCCCAGGAAAGGTTCGCGATCCGCATCGCCTCGCCGGCCCCGCCCTGGTGCACGTCGACGAGGTATAGGGAGCCATTGAACAGGCCGCTGGTGCCAGGCTTGTTGTTGGGGGCTCCGATCTGGCTAGGCTGCTGGTCCACGAGATCCACCGACCCATCGCTGCTGCCGCAGGCGGAGAGCAGGGCCAATCCCGCGCTCAGTCCGACCCAGCTCCAAGGCATGGCCCGGCCGGCTCCCGCTGCACGGCGAGGCTTCCCCGCGGTCGCGGCGGATGCCAGGGGCTGGTGGTCTTGCTGCTGGGTCCCGTGAGGATTCATGGTGGGGGGAGGCGCGCTGCTCGCAAGGTGGAGCGACCCTCGGCGCGGAGCGGGCGACGCGGCGCGGAGGGCACTCCCTCCCCCTCGGGCCCGTGGGGCGGCGGCGGGCGAGGACCGGGCGGTGCCGGCCCCGACCGGGGGGGATTTGGGGGTGGGGTCAAAGGCCCGCGGGCGGCGCGGCGGCATTCTGTTGAGGCGGACGGGAGGGGTCAAGGATCCCCCCCCGCCTCGCCGCGCCGCCCGGGGGCCGCGCCTACTCCAGCAAGAACCATACCGGCCCCTGGCGTAGGGGCTTGGAGGCGCAGTGTGCGAAATCACACAGCGCCCCTCGGCTGGGGCCCCTACGCGACCGCGCAGTCGACCTGGGCGGAGGACCAAAGGATTCGCCTCCCCCTCCAGGTCCCCGGGGAGGGCTGCCGCCGGGGGCAGCGGTCCGCACTCCGTTGGCCGGCTGCCGTGTGCCGTCTCCCCCCCTGGCCCGGGCGCCGAGGCGTGCCTCTGGCCGCCCCCGGCCCTGGGGACTGCCCGGCTCCTGGCTCGCGCCGGACCGCGGGCAGCGTTCGGCCCTCGAGCACTCCACCCCTGCTGCGCCCGCGCTGGCGCACGTCTGGGCCCGTGAAGCTGTCCCTGCCTGGCGCTGCCAAAGCCGCCAGTCTTGAACGCTCCCTCGATAGCCTGCGGCGGCCCGCTCGGGCCCGGCGAAGGTAGGCCCGGTTCAGCAACCCTCGGCCGACCGGGACCGGGTCGGCCGTGCCAGGCCGAAACAGGCCGGCGCCTCGGCTTCGTACTCGGCACCGTGCTGGGAGTCCTGGGACTCCTGCCCGTGCCGGCAAGTGGCTCGGAGCCGGCCCAGCCGGCCCGAGCCGCAGGCCGCGATCAGAATCTCCAGGCCAGGCCCAGACCCGACAGCACGGGCGAGAGCTGCGTGATCGGGTTCAGGATGAACGTCACGCGTACCTGGATGAACCGATTGCCGTCGTTGGCGCTGATGCTGCTGCTCCAGGTCGGATTGGTCAGGATCGTGGCGTTGGTGGCGTTGAGCGGCTCGCCGTAGACGTCCATCTGGGTGGCATCCAGGTACTGGGAGGTGGGCGCTATGGTCGGCTTGTCGTCCCCGCGGAAGGCCAGGACCACCTGGGTGCCAAACGGCTGCAGATTGGCCCGCGGCTCGATCACCACACCCGCGTAGTCGGGATTCGACTGCTGCGAGTCGAGCAGCACCGTGTGCGCCCGGGCGATGCGGTTGACCAGCTCGAGCTGACCCAGATAGACGGTCGGATCCTGGCCGGGCGTCGGCGTGCCGATCTGCTGCAGATTCGGGTTGCCGTTGAAGCCGCCGGTGGGGATCGGCTCGTTATCCGGATCCTTGATCACCGGCTGACCTTGGGTGTTGAAGCCGCCGGTCGAGAAGGCCCGGTAGAAGGGGCGGATGTTCGAGGTGCTGGCGATCGAGCAGTCGAAGTTGTTGACCGACAGGGATTCGCCGGGATAGCAGCGGAACTCCATCAGGATCGGCAGGGTCACCGACGGCAGTCCCGTGGGGAGGATCTTGTTGGGGGCGTTGTCGCCTCCATATTCATTGCCGACGTCGCCGGGCACGGCGCCGCCGTTGAAGATCACGTCCCAGGTGATCGGCACGCCCGCGTTGGCGATGTCATTGCCGCTCGGCGTGCGGTTGCCCCAGGCCTGCATGGCGGTGTCGCGCCAGGTGTAATAGCGATGGTCCTCGATGGGCTGGTTCCGGTTCATCGGGAAGAACACCATCGGCGTCCCGGTGCTCGAGGTGAACACCTCGGAGGCGGCGACCAGGTAGCCCAGTTCGCGCGGGTGCACGATCGCTGGCACGTTGAGCGGATCGGCCAGGTAGTTCTGGGAGAAGGGCGAAGAGGTCACGAAGCCCGAGTTCGGATAGGTCGGGTCGTTCGACTGGTTGGTGATCTCGTCCGGCATGCGGTCCGAGTGTCCCAGCAGCATCTCGAACTGGGGATAGAAGGTCGCGGTCACCGAGCCCGTCAGGGGCGACAGCGCCAGGCCGGCGATGTCGATGTTGGTGAAGATGTCCTCCTGGTTCTGCTCGGAGGGCAGGCCCATATCGCAATAGCGCCACATCAGGTGCAGCCGGGAGCCCAGGTTCGACAGCGGCGTCTGCAGGCCGGTCTGGATGGGCGCCATGCGGCCGATGATCGGCACGGTGCGGTCGATCACGGCGCTGTAGCGCGAGAAGGGCCGCGGGCGGATCTGACCCTGGGACAGGTTGTAGAGGAACTGGCCCCGCAGGTCGACCCCGGGGTTGTCGTCCTCCGACACCGCGTTGAAGCGCAGCGCAAAGCCTCCGGTGCGGTTCGAGGGCGCGCCGGCGGCCAGGCCGAACCCGACCTGCGGCGGCACGGACTGGAGCGCGTTGCCGGCCAGGTCGGTGATGCCGCCGGTGCCGACGCCGCTGAGCAGATCCACGAAATAGACCTCCGCGACGCCCTGCTGATGGGTCAGCGGCAGCAGCGGGGTGAAGCGGAATTCGCGCAGGTCCGTCGAAGCGAACACCTCGCCGACCACGAAGTCTCGGAAACCTGAGCTGTTCGGCTTGTTGCGCACCGTGAAGCTGTCCAGGGGCCGCACCGAGATCGGGTCGATCGCCTCGGAGAACTCGACGGAGATGACCGTCTCCGGTGTGATGCCCGCGTTGGGCGGCAGCGTCGGGTTCGGTGCGAAGCGCACGAAGCAGGGAGCCAGGCCGAGGGGCGCCAGGCTGGGCCGCCAGGGGGTGATCATCAGGCCCGAGCCGAGCAGTTCTTCGGGTGTGCGCGGCTCGCCGCTGAGGGGCGCGCGGACCCGCAGGCCGGCCACGTTGCCTTGGGAGCTGGCCCCGGCCTGGACAACTTCGAGCTGCAGCTGGTTGCCGACCTGGACCACGTCCCCGACCACCGGATTGGTGGCGCAGGTCGGATTCAGGAAGGTGAAACCGACCACGAAGTCATATCCCGGCTGCCCGCCGGTGAGGGGCACCGCCGAGGCGATCGTCACACCTTGGCGGCCCAGGATGCGGGGGCCCTCCAGGTCGCTCAGGAAGCCGTTGTTGACGTCGTTGCTGTTGCCCGAGCGCATCGCCCGGACAACGTCCTGGGTGCTCTTCGAGAGGTCGATCGGGCCGTTGCTGGCGGTGGCCAACGCGGCCCCCTTCAGATTGACCAAGCGCTTGAACTGCCCCACCGCGGGATCGATGGCCGTCGGCAGGCGCAGGGCGACGTTGGCCTTCTGCGGGTCGACCGCGGGCGGCAACCCGGCGCCGCTGCTCTGCAGCGGCTGCTCCAGCAGCAGCAGCTCGCTGCCGCTGATGGCCATGTCGAGGATCAGCCTCGAAGAATGGAACTTGCCGTCCAACGGGCTGATGCCGCCGTGGCTCGGATCCAGGAACAGGCGCACGTCGAAGGGCGTGACCGGCGGATTGCCCACCGACAGCCGCACGCTGTCGTTCAGGGCGATGCTGTCGGCGTCGATCAGGTCGTCGAACTGCACCACCAGGGCCGAGTTGCGCGCGATGAAGGAGAACGGCGGAGCTTCGTTGAGCGCCAGGCCCTTGGGCAGCACCGGCCCCAGGTTGGCTTGGGCTTCCTGCACGAGCAGGTCGAAATCATCCGAGGGGTTGCTGGTGTTCTCCCGCAGGATCACCAGGAGCTCGCGGCCCGTGATCGGGTTGCTCGAAAGGGTCCACTTGCCGACCTCGCTGCGCACGTCGTCGCCGATCACCAGATCGGGATAGACCAAGCTCGGCTCCGCGGCGCCGGGCGCCTGGGCATACACGTCCACCAGGCGGCCCCAGAACAGATCGAGGATGCGCACCGAGTCCCCCAGGCCCCCCTGGTGGGGATCGACGAGATACAGGGATCCGTTGACCAGGCCGCTCTGGCCGGGCTTGGTGTTGGGCGCCCCGATCTGGGACGGCGCCTGATCCACCAGAGCGCCCCCGCCTCCCCCGCCGCCGCAGGCAGCCAGCGTGAGACCAGCGAGCACGAACCCCAGCGGCGCTCGGACCCCCGCGGGAAGCGGCGTGGCCCGGCGGGACAGCATGGAACGGCCCTGGTCGAGGCGGGGAGCGTGGCCCTGGATCTGCATCTTGGAGGTCCCGTGGAGAGGGATGCCGCCTCGGGGGGCGGCTAGGCCCCAGGACCGGCCTGGAGCAGCCGGTCGCGGGCGTTTGTTCACGTTTGGGTCGGATTAGCCAGAATGTCGAGCTTTAGTTCTCGACTCTGGATACTAGCCCCCTGCCAGGCACGTGGGAACAGGCCCGGCGGGGTGGAAAAGCGGCGCGCAACCTCCCGGGAGCCAGAACAGGCGGGGAGGGCGGCGGCCCGTCTAGTCGAGAATACCGCCTCCGTCACGAGAATTCGGCCCCCCGACAGGCCGAGAAAAACTCGCCTGGGGCCGAGCCCGAGCCGTCGAACCAGCCCGCCGGACGCCTTTGGACCGCCGTCCGTCGGCCCCAGGGGCTGGGATCGTCGCTGCGGGCCGAGTTTGTCTCAGTCTCCGACAGTCGGCTTCGGCGGGACGCCCAGGGATCCCGGCCTGGCGGGACCCGCCTGGGAGGCGCTGGCCGCCCGAGGCTGGCCGGGCGGACACGGATTCCGGGGCCAGGGCCGCAAGCCGGCCCCCGGGGGCCCGACCGACGGCCCAGGGGCCGAGGGGCGGCCGCCCCCCTCCGGACTTCAGCTCGACAGGTAGCCCAGCTCGTGGGCCTCGGACTCCTGGGCGAAAAAGATCAGGTCCTCGGGCTCCCAGCGGCGCGAGCGCAGGGCCTCGGGCGCCACACAGCGGCGCTCCGAGCGCAGCCCGACCCACAGGGGCGCGAACTCGCGCTCGCAGAAGGCGCAGGCGGCCCGCAGCGGCAGGCGCGCCAGGAGCCGGAAGGCCGGCCGCACGTGGCGGTCCTCGGTGCGCGAGATGCAGTTCGGATTGCCGCACAGGTTCGGCCCCTCGGGCAGGGAATAGAAGCCGGGCTCCGCAGCCGGCCCCGGGGCCCCGAGGTCGACCCGCCCGAGCAGGTGCGCCAGGATCGCCATGCGCATCGGAACGCCGCGCGCCGCCTGTTTGAAATACAGGCTGCGCGGATCGCTGTCGAGGTCCTCGCTGAGCTCGTCCCGGCGCGGCAGCGGGTGCATGACCACAGCTTCCTTGAGCCCGTCGACGGCCATCTGCTGCTTGCCGAGTTTGACGTAGCGCCGCGTGTCCTCCAGCTTGGCGAAGCGCTCGGTCTGCGGACGGGTCATGTAGACCGCATCGACCCGCTCGACCTTGAGGCCGCTGGCATCGGTGAACAGGCTGAGCTGGTGCGGCTTCTGCGGCGTGATGTAGGCCGCGTCGCTTTCGCGGGCCAGCTCGCCCAGGCGGCTCGCATCGGCGCGGATCGGTTCCATGCCGTATTCCTCGCGCAGCCGCTTGACGACGTAGTCCGGCAGCTCGAGCCCCTGGTGCGGCACGCAGACCACATTGGCCCGGAAGCGGGCCAGGGCGAAGATGAAGGAGTGGATCGTGCGGCTGTAGCGCAGATCGCCCGCGAGCACGACGTCCAAGCCGTCCAGGTGCCCCTTTTCGATCCACAGGGTGTACAGGTCGCAGAGCGTCTGCGTCGGGTGCTCGTGGGCGCCGTCGCCGGCGTTGATCACCGGCACGCTCGAGGCGCGGGCGGCCAGGCGCGCCGCCCCTTCGCTGGGGTGGCGCAGCACGATCAGGTCCGCATAGGCCCCGGAGACCACCCGCACCGTGTCCGCCAGGGATTCGCCCTTCTTGGCGCTGGAAGCCTGCATGTCCGCGGCGGTCAGCACCCCGCCTCCCAGGCGCAGCATGGCCGACTCGAAGCTGAGCCGCGTGCGCGTCGAGGGCTCGTAGAACAGGCTGGCGCTGATCAGCCCGGGGCAAAGGTGCGCGTGACGGCGCAGATCCTCAGAGAAGCCGCGCGCCAAGCGGAACAGGGCCTCGATCTGGGGCACCGAGAGGTCGTCGATCGAGACCAGGTGCCGGATCGCCAGGGGCGGATCGCCGCGGCGGGGCTCGGCGGGCAGGGCCGCTGGTGAGGCGGCGGAGGACGGGGGTGCCGAGCGCTTAGGGGAGTCGGGGGCAGGCGCCATCGCTAGCCCGGGGCGGCGATCCCGGCCACCGCGGATGCGCGGCGGCCCGGGCCGTTGCGGAGCGGGCTAGACCCATACCCTAGGGAGCGCCGGCCCCGGGAGCCCAGCCTGCGGCCGCAAAATCCGGGCGCCGAGAAGCGCCGCCTCACGGGCCCGCGGGCGCGAGCAGCGCGCGCAGGCGGCGCCAGCGCTCGCTGACGGCCGCGAGCGCGCCGATCGGCGCGAGGGCTTCGAGGTCGCAGCCGGGGATCAAGGTCGGGCCCGCCAGCCAGTCGGGGGCTCGCGCCAGCCCCAGGCGATCGCTCAGCAGTCCCCGCAGCGCCTCCAGGGCCTCGGCGGGTCGCTGCAGGGCATCGATCGCCAGGCCATGCGCGGGAGCCAGGCCGCCGGCGGGAGAAAAAGTGCGGATCGGCACGGCGCGCAGGCCCGCGGGCGGCGGGACCGGAAGGTGCGCCGGCGCCAGCCAGAGCACCAGATCGGCGGCGGCAGCCAGCTCGAGCACCCGGCGCTGCCCCTCGGCCTCGAGGGCCTGGTGCTGGGCGCCGGGTCCGGCCGGCAGGGCATGGAACTCGCGCTGGCCGGCCCCATCGACCAGCTCGAGCTGCAGGCCCTCGAAGGCCCGGCGCTCCACCAGGACGTCGCGGGTCGTGCCCGCCAGCGGCGAGACCAGCGCGGCCGCGCGCCCGAGCAGCAGGTTGAAGAGCGTCGATTTGCCGGCGTTGGTCGGCCCGAGCAGCACGATGCGCGGCCTCCGCCAGAGGGGCCAGGCCTCGCGGCTGCGCCGCAGCAGAGCCTCGAAAGCGCTTCGAAAGCGCAGCGGATCGAGGGCCAGCAGGCGCTCGAGACGCGCCCCCAGGCGGCCTTCGGCAGCCTCCAGCCAGAGGCGCGCGGCCCAGGGCCCGAGCGCCCCAGGCAGCCCGGCCTGACCTGCCAGGGCCAAGCCGCCGAAAGGCCCGGCCGGCCCGGGAAAGAGCGGTCCTGGGCAGCGGCGCTCCTCGGCCCCCAGGGCGACGAGCTCGCGGCGCAGCTCGGCGGCCAGGGCCGGACCGCCGTGCAAACACAGCTCGACCTCGCCGCCCGGCAGCCCGACCAACAAGGCTTCGTCGAGGAAGCCTGCGGCCGTGGAGAGCCGCGCCAAGCGGATCTGTCCGGGCGCCGGAGGCCGGCGGCCGGAGAGCCGTT